>CAJWAO010000045.1 GCA_913020765.1 uncultured Flavobacteriales bacterium
GATGAATCGTTTTTAAGGAATGCTAAGAACCTAAGCTTTATTGCGCGATCTGGTTCGGGGACAGAAAACGTAGACCTCGATTATTGTAAGCAAAAAGGAATTCAGGTTTTTTCTTCTCCTGAGGGAAATAAAAATGCAGTTGCGGAGCATGCTTTAGGTTTTACATTATCATTATTAAACAACATCCATCGATCAAATGAAGAAATTAAACAAGGCTTCTGGGATAGAAAAACCAATACAGGAAAAGAGCTTTACGCTTGTACCTTGGGCGTTATTGGTTGTGGAAATAATGGTTTGGCTTTCGCTCAAAAAATGAGAGACTTGGGAGCTACAGTTTTGGTTTATGATAAGTATAAAACAATTGAAGAACCAGGCATAACTCAGGTGCCTTTAGAAGGGTTATATAGCGAAGTAGATATTCTTAGCTTTCATGTCCCACAAAATGAGGAAACTATTGGCATGGGCAACTATATGTTTTTTTTAAAATTTAAAAAACCGCTTATCATTTTAAATATTTCCCGAGGAAAAGTGATTGAGACAAAAGGGCTTGTTCGGGCGATGAAGGAAAAGAAAGTTTTGAAAGCCGCTCTGGATGTTTTAGAATATGAAACAAAATCGTTTGAACGCTTTTTTGAAAAACCTCTTCCGGAGGACTTTGTGTTTTTAAAATCAAACCCAAACGTCATTTTGACACCACACATCGCGGGCTGGACCACCCAAAGTTATTACGAATTAAGTAATGTTTTGGCCCAAAAGATAATTAAAGCGTTTAATCAGCCATAGGAAAAATGTATCCACACTTAAACTGTGCTAATTCTTTTCTTTCTTCATTTCTTTGTAGCCCAACAGGAGCGTGTTTTTTATTCCGGGCACAATGGTCGTTGTGTATTCTTTAACAATCGGGTATAGGTAAGATGTTTGTTTTGTTTTAATTGGTACTACCTCATTATTTGGATCCAATGGGGTTAAAACAAGAAGTGTGCAGCCGGCGAAAAGGCCCCATTTTAGAACACCGGTGAGCGCTCCAAAAATTTTGTTGAAGACAGATAACCAAACAAAAGCGATAAATTTTTCAAACAGCTTTCCAAGGAAACGAACAAGAATTACCACAAGAACAAAAACAATGAGAAAAGATAAAAAAGGAACAAGCGCACCGTCATTTTCGCCTCCTGTAAAGTAAAGCGCGATTGTATTTGAAAAATGAAAAGCAAAGTATACTCCAGCTAATAAGGACCCAAAAGTAAAAAGCTCCATTATTAGCCCTTTCCTCCAGCCAAGAAACGCACCAATACATAAAAACGCTAGAATACACAGGTCTAAGGTGTTCATAGCAGTGAAAATAGAAAGATAAGAGATATACGAGTGGATTATATATTATAAATTTACGAAGGACTGAACGTTAATAACCTTAAAGAGTGATAGAAGTATATAATGACGAGTTCTTTATGAAGCAGGCGCTTATCGAAGCAAAAAAAGCATTTGATAAGAATGAGGTGCCCGTTGGAGCTGTTGTTGTTTTAAAAAATAGAATTATTGCCCGAGGACATAATTTAACCGAACAGCTCTCAGACGTAACTGCACACGCAGAAATACAAGCCATTACATCAGCAGCACAGTTTATAGGGGCTAAATATTTAAAAGGCTGCACAATGTATGTTACGCTTGAGCCTTGTACAATGTGCGCTGGGGCCTTGTTTTGGTCTCAGATAGACAAGGTTGTATATGCTGCAAGAGACAATAAAAGGGGCGCTGGCCGATATGAAACACCATTATACCACCCATCAACTTTGGTGGTAAAAGGACCACTTCAAGCGGAAAGTCAAGAGCTTTTAAAGTTGTTTTTTTCAAATAAAAGGAAATCAACCATATAAGGTTTCTCTAATAATGTTTACAGATTTTTTAGAATCATAGCCTGGTAGGTGGTAGTTGCAGTAATCCAAAAGCAAATCAAAAACAAGGTGTTCTATTCCGTTTTTTAGGATGCTGGGCCCGTAGAAAACAGAATAAAAGCAGCGCACGACATCTTGATTATTTACGGTTGTTGATGAAGTATATTTGGGGTTAAAAACCCCTGTGGTAATATCGAAAGAACTGGGCGTTTTTACATTACCCTTTAGTGGTTTATGTCCTGAGTAGGAAATTAGTTCTGATAGAAAATGAATAGGGAATTCTTTTATGCGGTTTTCGTTATTTAGCAGTAAAATTTTTTCCTTGATAAAAAAGAAAAAGGAGGGGTCTTCAACGCCACTACTAAGAAAAGACTTAATGCTTTCTGCGACAAAAAATGCAACAAGAATTTTTACAGGTGAGTTATAGGTGCCTTCAAGCGCCTCAGACCTTTCAACCCCATTTATGTTTTGTAATCCATTGTTTGACCAGCGAAAGAACGAAGCTTCATATAAACCAAGGATTAAGGGCTTTACTTTTTTCTTTTTTCCCCCTTTAATGATTCCGTTTTGAAGCCCGTATTTTTTGGAAAAAAAACAAACCCATAAGCTGCTCTCTGAGTAGGGTTTAATGTCAAGAATAACAACTTCTGCAACCTCTTTCACGGAGTTTATTTACTTGGTTTTTTTGGACGAAAATCAATTTTATAATAAAATATGGGTAAAAAACCAAGCTGTTTTTTTTGCGCTGTGGGTTCATACCCAGGGCTTGAAACTACATTTGGATCAAGTGAAGGCGCGTATGCCAAACCTAATAGATTGCTTGTGTTCAAAATATTAACTAGATCTAGTCCAATCTCATGTGCGGTTTTTTTGGCGTTGAGCCTCCAGCTAACTTTGAGGTCTATTCTAAAGTAATCAGCAAATTGACGCGCGTTAAATAAGGAGTCTTGAAAAACAATCTCCTTTAAATCTTCTGTCGCGTCAACATCAACGTAGCCATATCTTTTCCCACCTGCACGCGTGATTTTTAACCCAACACCAACTGTGTTGTTATTACCAACATTAAACTCCTTACCCGCAAGAAAATTCACAACATATGAACCGTTATAAGAGGTGTTCCTTTGCACCCCGTCGCTGCCCGTATATTTTGAGTCATATAGCGTTCCTGAAAAAAGAAAAAAGAAGCTTTTGTTGAAATACTTTTGAACCGTCAATTCCAGCCCATAGTTTAGTCCTGTTCCTGTATTTTCTAATGAGTCTGGGAAAATCCTTGCGAAACCGCTTCCCATGTTAATCATGGAGAACGCCGAGGGTGAAACTGTTACAGGCACCTCATACAAATATTGATAATAAGCCTCTGTTTTTATACTAAACCCCTGGTCAAATGTTTTTTCATACCCAAGACCACTATGAATACTTTTCATAAGGCCTATATCTCGATTTTGATATATTTTGTTTCCGTTTACATCTAGCTGATGATAAGAATATGTATATAAGGGTTGCATTTGGCTGTGCAATCCTGCGCCAGCAAAAACAGATTGGTTGTTTCTGAAACGATATTTTATCGCTGTTCTTGGCTCTAAAGGACTCAGGCTGTTGGCGTTTGAATAATATTGGCTGTGCAGCCCAAGGGTAAAATCAAGGTTATCACTTGCCCGATATTTCCATTGCACAAAAGGCTGAGCTAAAAGCTGCGTCCCCGAATAATCCCAACGGTTTTTAAAGTTGTCAGGAGTATCAAGGTCATATAAAACAGAGTCGGACTGAAATAAACTAAAAACATCTAGATTTATACCTGTTTTGATGAGGTTCTTTTTATTTATTTTATGGTTTAAGCTGAAGTGTCCAGACGTCTTTATGGTGTTGAAGTTATACCCCATCATTAAATAGGATGTATCAACAGATATAGAGGTGTCCGCGCCAACAATAGAAAGTGACCGCTGTAAATAATCATGTCGGCTATGTTGTTCCTCAAATGAAGCGGCAACAGTTGCCGAAACAAATGTTTTTGCATTTAATGGTTTTTTATAGTTCAAACCAGACACATACATCGAGGTGCCAAACTTTTGATCACGATCCCCTTCACCATAAAACTCAGTCGAGTATTCGGTTTGTTCTGAAATAAGGATGTTAATATTGCTTTTTCCACCAATACCGAACCAGGATAATTGTCCTCCTTTCTTTAGGGGGAAGTTAAACTTAAATGAAGCATCACCGTACTGAGGAACAGCGTCAGTGCCAATTTGTATACCAACCTGCTGAAAAATCGAAAGTGTCGAATACCTACCCATAACCAAATAGCTCGATTTATTTTTCTTTGAAAGCGGCCCTTCTGCAAGAAATTCTGTCCCTAAAAAACCGAACTGCCCTGTAAACTCATGTCTATTATTGTTTCCGTTTCTAAGCTTTAAATCAAAAATACCTGAAGTGCTGTTTCCGTATTCTGCAGGAAATGCGCTCATGAAAAAATCAGAGTTTGCCAATATTTTATTGTTAATAATTGATACTGGCCCACCGGTACTTCCTGCTATCGCAAAATGCGAGGGGTTTGGAATGTCGATTCCTTCGACACGCCACACGACACCTAAGGGACTATTTCCTCGAATAATAATATCATTTCTTGAGTCATCAGCACCTTGGACACCGGCAAAGTTAGACGCCATTCTCGCAGGGTCCATTCTTGAACCTGGATACCTGTTTGATTCTTCAACGCTAAACTGTTGTGCTGAAATTAAAGCCAGCTCGTTTAATACTTCTCCCCTTTTTCTGCCATGCACAACCACCTCCTCTTGCTCAGAGACAAACTCTATTAGAGGGACATTGACAACAACTTCTTTTGCAGATGTTACCTCAACCGTAATGGTATTTGTTGAATACAGCGAATAACTCACTTGCAATTCATGCTTTCCGACAGGGACGTCATTTAGTACAAACGCTCCATCAAAATCGGAAAGCGCGCGATATTTGTTTTCAGTTTGTACTCCTGGAATTAAAATGGCCTTTGCTCCAATCAACGGAAACTTTGTTTCACTGTCAAAAACTTTTCCACGGATGATTTGTGTGGGCTGTTGGGCAAAACTCAAAATGGTTAAAAAAAGAAATGTAAAAAGAGGTATTCGGAACATAACGATCAATTTTCAACGAATGTACAAGTAAAATTCAATTCTTGTCAAGGTCAAATTAATTCAAAAAGGATATTTTTTTGGTATAATAGTTTAGCACGGTCTTTGCTAAACAACAATGAAAACACTAATTTTAATAAAAATAAAAACATGAAGACCTCGCTAACCTTATTTTTCATACTCTTTTTAACGCTGAGCTTCGGACAAAACAAAATTGTTTGGCACGACAATCTAGAAAAAGCCCTTGCTATTTCAAAAAAAGAGAAAAAACCAATAATGATGTTTTTCACCGGAAGTGATTGGTGCGGTTGGTGTATTCGCCTTCAGAAAGAAGTTTTTTTTAAAGAAGAATTTAAAAAATGGGCGAAAGAAAATGTCGTGCTTTTAGAGCTTGACTTCCCGCGGCGAAAAGCATTGGCGCCTGAGATTAAAGAACAAAACATGAAACTCCAAAGTCAATTTGGTATTCGTGGTTATCCAACAGTATGGTTCGTTTCTCCAGATGAAGACGCTCAGGGAAATCTTCAGTGGGTAAAGCGAGGCAGAACAGGATACGTTGCCGGAGGGCCAGGGACCTGGATCTCAAATGCAAATACCTTATTAGGTGCAAAATAAAAACTTAAAAGCATCCTTTTATTTCTTCAGAAGTGTATCCTTTTGTTGCTAGAAAGCGCATAATCTTTGATTTTATTCCATAATTGGAATCAAACCCAGGAAGTTCTTTAGTTTTTTTATCAAACAAATAATTAAGGTTGTTTAGATAAAGTGTTTTGTCAATTTTTTTGATGCCATTATCAATCAGTTTTTGTTGGATTCTTTTTTCAAAAAGCCCAGCTCTGATTTTATTTGTACCCCACTTTTTAATAGAAACTTTTCCATTAATATAACTTTCAACAAAACGCTCTTCATCCAGGAAGCCTGAAGATATCAAATGCTGAAGGGTCTTCTGAATTTGACTCTGCTCATTTAGCCCGAGAGCCTTAATTTTTTGTAAAACCTCGAACTTACATCGGTCTTGATAGGCACAATATCGCTCTAATCTAAACAATATTTCATTGAACCCCAGGGAGCTCATTCTCAATAAGGAATTTTGTTTTTGTTTTTGTCGGTAATCTTATATTGCAGTAGGCGATATGATGACAATCCATTTACAGTCACCCATTTTTTATATTTCAGAAACCATTTTATTCGTTTACTTAGCATGCCCTTGGTAAAAAACGCTTCTAAGTATGGATGAACATTTAGTTCTAGACCGTTTTTGAGATCCTGCTGCATAATATATTCGATATTTGATTCGATTTCCTCAGCAAAAAGAATACTGGCTTGAATCTCCCCTGAACCCTTGCATGCAGGGCAAGTTTCACCTGTTTTAATTTCTGTTTCAGGTCTAACGCGTTGTCTTGTGATTTCCACAACTCCAAACCTAGATGGTGGAACTACATTGTGTTTTGCGCGATCAGGCTTCATAAACGTCTTCATTTTATCAAACAAAGTTCGGTTGTTTGCTTTTTCGTGCATGTCAATGAAATCAACGCATATAATACCGCCCATGTCGCGAAGCTGCAGGACTCGTGCGATTTCCTCCGCCGCCTCAATATTCGTTGCCAATGCATTTGATTCCTGCCCGTCAGCTCCTTTTCGGTTTCCGCTATTTACATCAATTACATGCATTGCTTCAGTGTGCTCAATGATTAGGTATCCCCCACTAGGTAGCGGCACTTTTTTACCAAACAAGGTTTTTATTTGCTTACTGATACCGAATCGCTCAAAAACATCTAGCTTTCCACTGTAGTGTTTTACAATTTTCTCTTTTCCGGGAGCGATTGATGATACATACTCCCTTATTTCGTCATAGAGAATATCATTATTTACATGAATGTTTGAAAAATCCTTATTCAGCATGTCCCTTAGCATTGAGGAAGTTCTGTTTAGCTCGCCTAAGAGCTTTTTTGGGCCCCTAGTTCCCTTAATACTTGAGAACATTTCATTCCATTTATCTAGAAGGTGCTGAAGGTCTTGTTCAAGTTCTTCTGTAGACTTCTTTTCTGCAACGGTTCGAATAATCACACCAAAATTTTTAGGTTTTATTCGTGTCATCACCTCTTTTAATCTCTTTTTTTCTTGGTTTTCTTTGATTTTTTGTGAAACCGAAACCTTATCGGAAAAAGGAACTAGAACTAAATACCTTCCGGCAATCGTTACCTCAGAACAAAGCCGAGGCCCCTTGGTAGAGATTGGTTCTTTGGCCACTTGAACAAGAATAGATTGCGAAGAGCTTAGTACATCAGAGATTTTTCCATGCTTTTCGATATCTTTTTCTAGCTTGAAGTACCGAAGTTCAGAAACGTTTTGCTTTCCGCGGAGCGTGTTTTTACAGAAGCGAGCAAAGGACCTATACTGTGGGCCAAGGTCCAAGTAATGAAGAAAGGCATCTTTTTCGTAGCCGACATCTACAAAAGCAGCATTGAGGCTGGGAACAACCCTTCGGACTTTTCCAAGATATATATCACCAACAGCAAAGTCAGCACCTCCACGATCCTCATGTAACTCAATGAGTTTTCCGTCTTTTAAGAGTGCTATCCAGATGTCGTTGGCTCGAGAATCAACAACAATTTCTAATTTCACAAAAGTATATTAAGTTAAACGAAAAAAGTCTGTACAGAATGCACAGACACTAAAAAAACAGTAAAAAGAAGCTTATTTCTTCTTTTTATGACGGTTTTTTCTGAGTCGCTTTTTTCTTTTGTGTGTTGACATTTTATGTCTTTTTCTTTTTTTACCGCTTGGCATATCTACTATATTTTAATGTGTGTAAAAATTTCGTCTTAACAAATGCTTTCCTAAAGAGAGGGGTGCAAAGGTATAGATAATATTTTTAAAAAATAATTTTATCCGACAGAGACGTTGTTCTTGACCTCATCAACAAAAACCTTGGCTGGTTTGAAACTTGGAATGTTGTGTGCAGGGATTATGATTGTCGTATTTTTTGAAATGTTTCTACCTGTTTTTTGAGCGCGTTCTTTTACAACGAAACTCCCAAAACCTCTTAGGTATACATTTTGACCTTCTGCTAAAGATTTTTTAATAGAGTGCATAAATGCTTCAACAGCACGTAATGCTTCCGACTTCTCTAATCCTGTTTCTTCTGAAATACCTGCTACAATCTCTGCTTTTGTCATAATTAATCTATTGTTTAAAATCTTGTAATGGTACAAAAATATATTTTACATTTCTTATTTTAGTCAATTGACTTAAAAAATTAACATATTACGGTTTAAATGGTTCATTTTCGTACACAATTAATCAAGTGGTATGACAAGCACAAGCGGGATTTGCCTTGGCGGCACACAAGAGACCCGTATAAAATTTGGTTGAGTGAAATTATTCTTCAACAAACACGTGTGGCCCAGGGGCTTTCGTATTATCAAAAGTTTGTTTCTACTCACCCAACGGTATCTTCGCTCGCAAGCGCTTCAGAAGAAGAGGTTTTGAGTTTATGGAAGGGTCTAGGGTATTACTCGCGTGCCAGAAACCTTCTGAAAACCGCTAGACAAGTACAAGATGAATTCAAGGGGAAGTTTCCAAGTACATATAATGAGCTGATTAAATTGACGGGGGTAGGGCCATATACAGCGGCAGCCATTTCTTCTTTTTGTTTTGATGAGCCAAGAGCGGTCTTGGATGGTAATGTTTTTCGCGTACTAAGTAGGCTTTATGACATTGATACACCAATAAACACAACAAAAGGTCAAAAAGAGTTTGGTGAATTAGCTGAAGCCATGTTAAATAGCAAATTTCCCGCAAAACACAATCAAGCAATGATGGAATTTGGCGCCCTACAGTGCGCCCCAAAAAACCCTCAATGCCCTAGCTGTCCTGTATTGGTAGAATGCGTCAGTCACAACAAGGGAACCATAGAGGCCAGACCACAAAAAGTCAAAAAAGTCAAAAAAAAGAAAAGGTATTTCCTTTACACTGTTTTTATTGATAGAAAAAACAAAAAGGTTTATTTGAAAAAGAGAACAGAGAAAGATATTTGGCTTAATTTATATGACTTTCATCTCGTTGAATATAAGTCTCAAGAAGATTTTGACGCCAGGATTAAAAGCAAAAGGGTTATTACGAAAAAACACCTGCTCACCCACCAAACGCTTTATGTGGGTTTTTTGTTGGTAGACGCAAAAGTTCGTGAGGGAGAGTTAAAACACTTAAAACCTTATGACATGCGCGAGGTTAAAAAACTACCAATGCCTATTCTGCATGAGAAATATATCCTGGAGCACCTTGATTTTCTTGATTAGTGATTAAAGGCGTATTTTTGCTAAGCGAAAAACACCAGTGTTTTTTGGTGCTTTGAAAACAATGAGAATGACGAAGAGCGTAAAAGTTGGTATTACAATTGGGGATAAAAATGGAGTCGGCCCTGAGGTTATATTAAAAGCCCTCGATGATGAGCGGATAATGTCGGGAATAACGCCTGTAATTTATGGTTGCGAAGCCGTTCTGCAGCATTACAAACATGTGTTAGGCATCAACCATATTAATTTTGAACCCGTTTCTTCGGCAAAAAAAGCGCAACCTAAAAAAATAAATATTGTTAATGTATTAAATAGCAAAAGCTTCGTCAATGAAGGTCAAGAAGAAGCGAGTTCTGGAAAGCTAGCTATTAAGTCGATCGAGGCCGCTAGTGCAGATATTTCTTCGGGAGTAATAGACGCCATAGTTACCGCACCAATTTCTAAAAGTGTTTGTCAAAATGCAGGATTTGATTTTCCTGGACACACAGAGTTTTTTATTTCAATGTCGAATGGCGCGGAAGGGATAATGATTTTAACATCTTCTTTAATGAAGATTGCCCTGGTCACGACCCATGTCCCGTTAAAAGATGTTTCTTCGATAATCACAAAAGGTGCCATAAAATCAAAAGCAGAGGTTTTTCATTATTCCTTACAAAAGGATTTCGGAATTTTAAATCCTAAAATTGCAATTCTGTCCTTGAACCCTCATTCAGGAGAAAACGGGAAAATTGGCACCGAGGAAATCGAGGTTATTATTCCTGCAATTAATGCTCTCCGAGCCGAAAATATTTTAGTTTTCGGCCCATTTCCTACAGACGGTTTTTTTGGGTCTTCAGCACCTTCAAATTATGACGGTATTCTTGCGATGTATCACGACCAGGGGCTTTCTGTATTTAAGGCATTATCCTTCGATGAGGGAGTAAATTACACTGCCGGTCTTCCAATTGTAAGAACGTCCCCTGACCATGGAACAGCGTTTGATATTGCGGGAAAAAATATAGCGTCAGCAACCTCAATGCGCAATGCGCTGTATTCTGCAGCTGATATTTTTGCGAATAGACTTCAATATAAAAGCCTTAACGCGGACCCATTACCGATAAAAAAAAGAGAAAAAGCTGACAATCGGCTTTCAAAACCAAGGGATTCAAAAAAAAATTAATACATTTGCCGTCCCTTTTTAGTATTACAAGTGCATAAAAATTTAGATATACCGTTTGTAGGCCTGAAACAAGGGGTGCATAATTTCAATTTTGAAATTGGCAAAACGTTCTTTGATGCCTTCCCCTTTTCCATTGTTGAAAAAGGAAAGATTTCTGTAGAGCTGTCTTTGGATAAAAAAGACACATTAATGACTGGTACCTTCAAGGCTAAGGGAACCGTAGTTTCAAACTGTGTTACATGTAATGAGCTGTTTGACGCACCAATTAATGGAGAAATGAAGATTTACTATAAGTTTGGTTATGAAAACGAGGATGATGAGAATTTAATTATTTTACCTCCAGAAGCTTATAAAATTGAACCAGCTCAACAGATTTACGAGTTGATAACTGTTTCTCTAAGCGCAAACCCAAGGCATAAAGAAGGGGAATGCGACCAAGAAGTATTATCTTTGCTCAAAGGATATCAAAAAGAGGTAAACCAAAATAAAAATAAAGAAGTTGATCCCAGATGGGAGAAACTAAATAAACTGAATAAATAAAAGACTTGCAATGGCACATCCAAAAAGAAAAATCTCGAAAACGCGAAGAGATAAAAGAAGAACTCATGTTAAAGCAACGGCTAGCAATGTAGCGATTTGCCCGACGACGGGTCAGCCTCACTTATTTCACCATGCACATTGGCATGAAGGAAAACTATACTATAAAGGAAAGGTTATAGCTGAAAAAGCTATAGAAGCCTAACGAGATCTCATATTTATGAGAATTGGCTTGGATGTTTCTGGTGGTGATTTTGCACCAACAGCAAACTTGGATGGTGTTTTTTTGGCCATGCAAGAACTTCCTGAGTCTACATTTTTTCTTTTCGGGGATCAGGAACAAATCACCAATCATAAATCATTTGACAATCTTGATTTAGAGCGGATCAAAGTAGTAAACGCTCCGCAGACCATTTCATACGATGATCATCCCGCCCGTGCAGTTTTGAAAAAGCCAAAAAGTTCAATAGCTGTTGGCTTAAATTACTTATCTACCCGAAAAATAGATGTCTTTTCTAGCACAGGAAACACGGGAGCAATGCTCGTAGGTTCCATATATAAATCAACTACAATTCCAGGTGTTGTTCGACCATGTATTACCTCAACGCTTCCCACAATTAATGGGGACAAAACTGTTTTGCTTGATGTGGGGTCAAATGCCGATTGTAAAGCTGACGTTTTATGCCAGTTTGCGGTTCTAGGCTCTATTTATGCTAAGCATGTTTTTTCAAAAAAGCGTCCAAAAGTTGCGCTATTAAATATTGGTGAAGAGGAGTCCAAAGGAAATCTTTTAACGATTGCCGCTCACGAGCTATTAAAAACTCAAGATGATATTCATTTTATAGGTAATCTTGAAGGAAGGGATATTTTTTCAGGCAAGGCTGATGTAATAGTTTGTGATGGCTTTACAGGAAATATAGTTTTGAAACAGGCAGAAGGAATTTTTTCGCTAATGAAGAGGCGCGGAATCAAAGATGAATATTTTGACAGCTTTAACTATGAAAACTACGGAGGAACACCAATTTTAGGAATACGGGGTAATGTAATTATTGGTCATGGCATTTCAAATGATATCGCAATTAAAAATATGTTGTTACATTCGTATGAAGTTGCAAGTTCAGGGCTCGCGAAAAAAATTAAAAAAGCATTCAAATAAATGAAAATAACAGCAGCGATTAAGGGGGTTTATGGTCATGTGCCTGAAAATGTGGTTACTAACCATGACCTGGCTAAAGTTGTTGATACTAACGACGAGTGGATTACCAGTAGAACAGGAATTAAAGAAAGAAGACACCAGGTTGAGGGAGCGTCTTCTGATATGGCTCAATTTGCAGTTGATGGATTACTTAAAAAGCTTGATGTTGATCCATTAGATATTGATCTTGTAGTAGTGGCAACAGTAACACCGGATTATCCGTTTCCGTCAACAGCAAATGTGCTTTGTGACAAGTCTGGAATGAAGAATGCATGGGGCTTTGACTTAAAAGCGGCATGTTCAGGTTTTATTTATGCTCTTTCTACAGGCGCTCAATTTATTGAGTCAGGAAAGTACAAAAAGGTAATCGTGGTAGGGGTTGATAAAATGACATCTATTATTGACTTTGAAGATAGAACTACTTGTATTATTTTTGGAGATGGCGCCGGCGCTGTTCTTCTAGAGCCAGATAAAGAAGGGCTCGGCGTCCAAGATTTTATTTTAAGAAGTGATGGTTCAGGACGCGAGTTTTTGGTTCAACCAGGAGGGGGGTCTCTTCACCCACCAACCCACGAAACGGTTGACAAGAGAATGCATTTTGTAAAGCAAGAAGGAAAGCAGGTCTTTAAGTTTGCGGTAACCAACATGGCTGATGTGTCTGCAGAAATAATGGAAAAAAACAACCTAAAAAGTGAAGACGTAGATTGGTTAGTTCCCCACCAAGCAAATCTAAGAATCATTGATGCAACAGCGAACAGGATGGGATTACCAACCGAAAAAGTTATGATTAATATTCAAAAATATGGAAATACCACGGCAGCAACTTTGCCATTGTGCTTGTGGGATTATGAAAACCAGCTTAAAAAGGGTGATAATATTGTTCTATCCGCATTTGGAGGGGGATTTACCTGGGGAGCGGTTTATTTAAAATGGGCATACAATTCTTAGTCGTAAAAACAAAAACTAAACATTATGAATTTTGATGAAATTAAAGATTTAATAAAGCTTGTTTCTAAGACAGGTCTTGGGAAGGTTAAAATTGAAAAAGAAGATTTCCAAATTACAATTTCGGGAAATAAGAACAGTAAGGCTGAGCAACCAATTATTGTTCAATCACCACAACCAACTATGATGGCGGCTCCGGCCTCGGCTCCAGCTGCACCATCAGAGCCAGCGCCAACACCTCCCGCAAAGGATAAGCCTGCAAAGGTAGAAGAGGATAATTTAGTTACCATCAATTCTCCAATGATCGGAACGTTTTATCGTTCCTCGGGTCCGGATAAAGATGCTTTTGTGAATGTTGGTAGTACTTTCAAGGTTGGCGATAAGTTGTGTATCGTTGAGGCCATGAAAACATTTAACGAAATCGAAGCGGAAATATCCGGAAAAATTGTTAAGGTTTTGGTTGATGATGCAAGTCCTGTAGATTATGACCAACCGTTATTCATGGTTGAGCCAGCTTAATAAAACTTACTAACATGTTCAAAAAAATATTAATTGCCAACAGGGGTGAGATAGCGTTGAGGGTTATTAGAACCTGTAAAGAAATGGGAATAAAAACAGTTGCTGTATATTCAACTGCGGACAAGGATTCTTTGCCGGTTCGTTTTGCAGATGAAGCAGTTTGTATAGGCCCTCCGCTCAGTGCAAAGTCTTATTTATCAATACCAAGTATTATCGCTGCTGCTGAAATTACGAATGCAGACGCAATTCACCCGGGGTATGGATTTTTATCAGAAAACGAACAGTTTTCCAAAGTTTGTCAAGAGCACAATATAAAATTTATAGGGGCACTTCCAGAGCAAATATCGGGAATGGGGGACAAAGCTACAGCGAAAGCAACAATGCTTAAGGCAGGAGTTCCTTGTATTCCTGGTTCTAAGGGCTTGCTTAAAGATACAGAGGAAGCCAAGAAAAAAGCCAAGGCTGTAAAGTACCCAGTGATTCTTAAAGCGACTGCTGGTGGCGGTGGAAAAGGTATGCGAATCGTCTGGAAGGAGGCCGACCTCGAGGCGGCTTGGGATTCGGCGAAGCAAGAGGCGGCTGCAGCGTTTGGTAACGACGGCCTTTATATGGAAAAGTACATAGAGGAACCTCGCCACATTGAAATTCAAATTGCAGGAGACCAATTTGGAAATGCTTGCCACATGTCTGAAAGAGACTGCTCTATCCAAAGGAGACATCAAAAACTTGTAGAAGAAACACCATCTCCGTTCATGACAGACGCCTTGAGAAAAAAAATGGGTGAGGCTGCGGTAAAGGCAACCAAAGCGGTAAATTATGAAGGTGTTGGAACAGTAGAATTTTTGGTGGATAAAAATAGAGATTTTTATTTCATGGAAATGAACACTAGAATTCAAGTTGAACATACCATTACAGAAGAGGTGATCGGACATGACTTAATCAAAGAGCAAATCAAAATTGCAGCCGGAGAAAAAATATCTGGAAACGATTATTTCCCATCAATGCATGCCATTCAGTGCCGAATTAATGCCGAAGACCCTGCTCATGACTTTAGGCCTTGTCCAGGGAGGATAACGGATTATCACTGTCCAGGTGGACACGGTATTAGAATAGACGCTCATGTTTATTCTGGATATACCATTCCTTCTAATTACGATTCAATGATTTCGAAACTTATCGTTGTGGCTCGAACTAGAGATGAGGCAATTTTAAAAATGAAAAGAGCTTTGGGAGAGTATATTATAGAGGGTGTGAAAACAACGATACCGTTTCACCAAAAACTTATGGAGGACCCAGATTTTGTGAAAGGAAACTTTACAACGAAATTTATGGAGTGTTTTGAGTATTAATTTACTTTAATAAGCAACCACTATCGTGATTTTTCGTCTCTAATGCGAGTAAAAAATCTTAAATTAGTTTCATGAGAAATCTTACTATTTTAATCATATTTTATGTTTTGGGTAATGTTTTCTCCGTTGAGGCGCAAGCATCAAAAAGTTTTAAGCAGCCAACCACTGTAAAGGAGTCTATATTAGCCCCGGAAAAAGCCAAAGAAATTCAAAATCAAATAGCGAGAATTGATGCGCATCTTAAAGCGATAGAAACGAAAAAAGCATTTGTTCTTTCAAGTCAAGCAGAAACGGAGCGGGCAACTTCCTTAGGGTGGTTTGATTCAATGCTAGTGATACAAGACCAATTAATTGCAAAAAAAACAAAACTCGTCAATTACCTGAAAAGCTTTGATGATGAATAGAATCCCACTTGCTTTTTCTGCTATTTTCACATGCTTTATGGCATTCTCTCAAGGAGGAGTTAATTGCCCTGAAATGGCTCCAATATGTACGGATGTTGGGCTGAATTTTACAGCTAATGCTGATGGAGATGAGGCAAGCACACTTGATCCAGGGAATAATTATGATTGCTTAATAGGTCAACCCAACCCTACCTGGTACTATTTTCAAATAGCAACAGATGGAAATATCGAAATGGAGTTGGCAGCCTCCTTTGATATTGATTTTGCTATTTGGGGGCCCTTCTCTTCTTTGTCTGTTGCCCAAGCGGCTTGCGGTTCTCTCGGAAATCAGACGCCCCCAGATCCGAATAACGGTAATTTAGTGGATTGTAGTTTTTCTGTAGCGGCGGTTGAAAACCCTGTAATAACTGGAGCCATTACAGGCGAAGTTTATGTAATGTTAATAACAAATTACGCTGGAGTTGTTCAAAACATTACACTAACTCAAACGGGAGGTACTGGCTCCACAGATTGTGACATAGTGATCAACCCTCCATGCTCAATTTCCGCAATAAACACAACTATTTCAGGATGCGATTTTATTACAAATAATTACAGTGTAACGGGCACAATAGAAACAACAAACCCGCCCACATCTGGGGATTTAGTTGTTGAGGATTGTGATGGAAATACATCTGTTATTGCTTCGGCACCATTCAACGCTACCTCTTTTCCATTTACAATTAGTAATCTTTCTGCCAATGGAAGCGCATGCACACTTCAAGCATATTTTACCTCCGAAACTACGTGTTCACAGACAATTAATTATGTTTCTCCTGCCTGCATAAATAACTGTCCGGCATATGAAAATCAAGCTTCTTCTCCTGCAGAGGCTTGTGGAAATCAACAGTATTTTTTAGAGGTTCAAAACACGGGATGTGATGGTGTTGTAAATTTTGAAGTAACAGGTGATTATGGGTCTTTTGCTTCGGAGATTTCATGGTTTGTAACGAGCACCTTGTCAGGCAATCAAGTGGCAAGTGGAACGGGTGGCACAGCAGGAGGAACATTTGCGGTTTCTGTTGGTCCTCTTGATCCAAATACTGAAGGAACGGTATTTATTTTATCGGTACAAGATGCTTGGGGCGATGGGTTCTCTGGAGGTGGTTATATTCAGGTTGAATCCACGGACGGCTCAACTGTTTTTGCAGGACCTATAGAAGAAGGTGATTTTACTACAGAGGCACATCAATATTTCAACCCTGGGGTCATTGTATCTTCCTCAACTATTAGTGTTACAACCCCGAGCGGAACGGTTACCTCTAATATCGCTAATTGCGCTGACCACAGTGTTCCTATAACATTAGAAAACAATAATTACTGTACCCCAACAGTTGTGGATTTACCTTGGTCAATTACATGTGATTTAACGGGCGAGTTAATTGCAAGTGGAACACATACGGTAACTGTTTACCCACAGGTACCTACTAGTGCATCAGATTTAGTTTCTATAGATTGGAATTCAACAACTTGTTCTTGGGAGGTTACTCCACAAAATGACTGTGGAGTTCTTGACCTCGGTGTGTTATATTCTATATCCCCGGATCCGATGTCTTTGGGTCCGTCCTGTGCTGATGGAACAGAAGAGTTTACGGTAACTTATTTAGGTTTTACAAATGGCCCAGACTGTTGCTCTACAGGAGGGCCACTAACACCTGCAACATATACCAATAGCCAGGGAACAATTGATTTTATTACACAAACAGCATATGGCGGAACGAATAACGCTGCCTATGGTACGATACCACCAAGCGGAGTAGGTGGAAACTCAACCTCATTAACAATTAATGTATCAGGTTCAGGCTATTGCTACCCCAACGTACCTGTCAACCCATTTATTATACCGCCTGATCCGGAACCAGATGTATATTATGTCGATATTTATGTTGACGGTGTGCAGATAGCGATTTACGGCCCTCTAAACGACCCTCCGGGAAATTTTAATTATTCTTTTTCGCATGCTGATTTGTTAGCCGCGGGAGTCACGTATAATCAAAATAGTACTATTGAAGTTTATGTATTTCCGAATCAATTTTTTTACTCAGCCTCAGGGCCCCCATTTATCTATACGACTTATGTTCCTGGAGCAGATTGTAATACTTTAGCAGCGGGTGAATGGTCAGCTAGCAATTTTTCAATTGATGTAAATGCGACATACGAGCAACTCGTACCGTCTCCAGCGAACTGCACCTTTATTGTCAGTGAGCCATATACATGCTGCGTAACAAACTCAATTACCGCCTTACCACCTGCAAATGAAAATGTTGAATGTTTATTAGATGTTCCAGCTGCAGATATAAATTCAGTCACAAACATTGTAAGTGATTGCCCAACAGTAGTTGCTTTTGTTTCAGACGTATCTGATGGAAACACTTGTCCAGAGATTATTACACG
>CAJWAO010000046.1 GCA_913020765.1 uncultured Flavobacteriales bacterium
CAAAACTCCTACCCCACTGTTTCCATGTTTAATGACTGGTTAAATGTTTGGGCAAATACCCCAGTATTATTCTCAGATCAGGGACTAACTGGAGTCGAAATTGAATATACAGATAATACCGGTATTTCATGGGTCTCTCGCGAGAGTGATCCTGGACAAACCGCAACTTTTGTAATCAACAAACAAGAGTCAGACAATACTGGTGACTATTCAAAATTCGAATGCACATTCAGCTGTCTCGTTTGGAGAATTAATCCCCAAACCAACTTGGACGAGTCTTTAAATATCGAAAACGGTAAAATAACCGCTTGGTTTAAGAAATAGAATCCCTATATTGGTTGTATGAGTGAGACACTCAAAATAGCAATTATTGGAGATTACAACTTCACGTACAATGCTCATCACGCAACAAATTTAGCCCTTGACCATTCGGCAGATTTTCTAGCATTAGAACCTAATTATTATTGGATTAAAATAAGTGATGCACTGAAATATAAATCAGCTTACTTTGACCAATATGATGGCATATGGATTGCGCCAGGACCAATTGAAAACCCTTTTTATCTCACAGGTATATTCAAAAAATTAATTGAGAACAAAATCCCAGTACTTAATACAGGAGAGGGATTCAAGCATTTTCTTGAACACCTAATTACTTTTCACCAACTAACCTCATTTCAAGAAAAACTTATCTCTGAGAACCTCGTTGCAGGAAATAGTTTTGAACGACTAACGATTCACCCCAAAAGCAAGGCCTTTAAAAAGCTTTATCAAAACTTTTCAAATGTTGAACTCACCTCCTCGAGATATAGCATCTATCCGCAGCTTACTGATCAGTTAGAAGATAATTTCATCGATATCGAAGCGACGAATCAATTTGATGACCTGGAAATTATAAGCCTAAAAGACCATTTATTTTTTGTGAGCTGTGCATTTTGTCCTCAAATCTCCTCTACAAGAGATATTCCACATCCGATCATTTATACATTTTTGAAAATGGCACTTCAGAAAAGATCTCAAGCTTGAATGAACTCATTCGTCTGAGTGTAGTATAATACCGGGGTAACTTTTTGATTAAAAATCTTTTCGAGGTTCACTTTGTAATTTTGTACTTGTTTTTCATGCTTTGATTCTTTTTTACCCGTCTTAAAATCCAGCACAAGAACATCCTGGGTACGAACCATTACTTTATCAGGTATTAAAAGTTTCCCTGAGGGTAATAATATAGGACGTTCATTCAGCACTTTTTTTATTCCGTCAAAAAGCCCGATAGTCGCACCCTTCTCAAAAAACGCTTTTGCAGCTTCTTCTAATTTTTTTCTGAAAGAGTTATCGATAATCCCTTGCTCAATAAGTTGTGTCATCGCATATTCAATATCTGAACTGTCCTGAATCGCACCCATGAGTGCATGAAAATAAATACCGAATAATCTTTCTTCTTGAGATGAGTATTGCTCTTCTTGAACCTTTCGAAAAGCGATTTGAGGTTTTGAAGCCTCGTTCACGACCTCTTTTGGAATATAAAAAGCACCATCTTCTTCCTCTACAACTAGCTTTTTAGTCTCATTACCAGCCTCATAAAAAATGGTACCCTCAGTTTCCTTAATAGAAAACGCATCTAACAAATTTTGATGAAAAAGATATCCTAAATTAGAACTCCGCTCGAAGCGATTGAATACATATAAACGTCTCTCTGGTCTTGTTAATCCTACGTAAAGTAAATTCAATTTATCCAATAAGATTAAATTCTCCTCCTCAATAGCTTTGCGATGAATCTCATCCAACACATTATTTTTACTTAACGACGTATACAGAATTTTACCATCAGCCTCAACAAAAAACTTAGCCTCATTGTGAATGCTCAAGCTAAAATCAATTTTTGGTACAATAACAATCGGGAATTCTAAGCCTTTAGATTTGTGGATCGTCATAATTTGAACAGCATCCTTACTTTCTGGCATTTTCAGTGCAAACTTCGACTTATTGTCCTCATAATATTCAATAAATTTGGATAAATCAGAAAGTCGATTGCATTGGAATTGAAAAACCAAATCAGAAAACTGATGCAAGTACGGATTGGATACTTCTTTCCACCCCATGAGACGTATGAAGTCTTGAACGAGTTGGACAAGATTTTCAAAAGGTCTAAAAAACACTTCTGAACCTCCAAAATAATCCTTTAAAAATGAAGAGTCATCAAAAACCTTTATTCTTTTACCTTGCTTGGTTTTGACCTCAACAATATAGGAAAAATAAGGGTCCTTGATTGATGCATTCATTCGAAAATAAAGCTCTGCAAATTGTCTTTTCATGAGATCAACACTTGGCTTCATCCTCCATTTTAAGTAAGCAATAAGCAAACGAACCTCCATATTCCTAGAAATCAAAAGAGATTCTTGAGAGAAAACAGTAACCTTTCTTTTTGTAAGCTCGTTGGCTATTTGAACACCTAATGCATTTTTATCCGTCAGAATGCAAATGTCCCCCAAATCAAATTCATCCTTCAGACACTGTTTTATAATTCCTTCAATTTCATCTAGCATTTCAGATAGGTCGGGTTTTCTTTTTTCTGAAATCACTTTTACATAGCCAGAATTTTTGGATTCCGAACGCTGCCCAACAGCATCATAAAAATTTTTAAAAGAAGGTGGAAGTTTCTTTGAAAAGCTCTGAAAAAAATCATTATTAAAATGAACAATCTCGGTAGCAGAACGATAGTTCATTTCTAAAGGTCTCTTAGTTCCCATTTTCGAAAAATAAGCCGAATGTTCCGCTATTTTCGCATCCTTTTCGGGATTATACACTGAAGGGAGCGCAACAAACTGCTCAGCCAAACCATTGTTGAATCTATATATTGATTGCTTTGGATCTCCAACAATTAAATTTTGTTTTCCGTTTGATAACGATTCACGTAATAAAGGCAAAAGATTGAGCCATTGTAGCCTTGAAGTATCCTGAAATTCATCCAATAAAAAGTGTTCATATCGAGTACCAAACCGCTCATAAATGTATGGAGCATCTTCTTTCTGAACTAAAGAACCAATTAACTCATTGAATTCTGAAATCCGAATAACCTTCGTTTTTATTCTTAGCTCTTTCAGCGCCTCGGAAACATATTTGAGCAGCGCCATATTGTAAAAATTCCCCTTGTAACGTGAAAGCAACATATGACGCTGGGCATTTGCTGCATAAAAGGTATCCAAGCTCAAAAGAATTTTCTTCAACTCTTGAGTAAAAGCCTTGGTATCACCTGGTTCAGCACAATACTTCACAAAAGTTTTTGTGAGTATCGAACTATCTCGATTAAATATCTGAAACCGAGGAAAAGAAGCAATTTTATTTAATGATTTTAAGGTGTTTGTTTTACCCGGCAAGTCATTCGGATCCAAGTTTGCATCTAATAAATAATCAATAAGTTCCTTTTGAAGATTTGCAAATGAATCCTCTATTTGTTTGAGCTCGCTATAAATAACACCAAAATCTTTTTCATCGAATGACAGGGTTTGAAGTAGGTCAATGAAAAAACGATTCTTTTCATTATTCAGAGAAGATGCGAAAGAGAGCAAATGTCTTTTAAAGTTCCACTGCCCCCCATCTTTAAAATTCGATTTCGCATAGTTTTTTACCAATTTTGTAAGTGCGACATTCTCCTTCGAACCGATATTTGACAAAAGTAGTTCTAGCACCTCATCTAAAACTTCTTTTTCATTTAGGGAAATTTCAAATTCGCTCGGTAGATTTAAATCGTTAGAGAAAGACTTAATCAACCTCAAATTAAACTTATCAATTGTGGATACATTAAAATGCTCATAACCATGAAGAATCGCCTTTAATGATTTTGAAGCTCTCTTTTTAATTTCCGCTTCATTGAGACCCAAAACCTTTTTTAGTTCTGAAATAATGGTTTCTATTTTTTTATCGTGCTCGCTAGTATTGTACTTCGCCAGCCCGAACAAAGCATCAATAATCCTTGTTTTCATTTCACCAGAGGCTTTATTTGTAAACGTAATTGCAACTATACCTTTGTATTTATTGGGAGCTTCAGGCGCGAGTAAGATAGAAAGGTATTCCAAAACAAGTTGGAAAGTTTTTCCGCTTCCCGCCGAAGCGTTAAGTACACATAGCGGAAATGTATTTCGATCAATTGATGCAAGCATTTTAAGGGCTTATTTCTGTATGCTTAAAAATAGGAAAATCCAATAATTTTAGCGTAATTTTATGTATATGATTCGTATTGCCTTCTGCTTAATTTGTTTAAATATATTGCTGCTCTCATGTAAGAAAAGAGGCTGTACGGATATCAATGCTGAAAATTACAATGCAGATGCAACTCATAATGATGGAAGTTGCTTGTATGATAGTGATGACTCAATAAAAATAAATATTATACCGACCTTCAATGATTTAGAACTAGCGCTTGATTCAGCATATAATACTAGTGAAGGATATGGAGTAAAGTTCACAACCATCAGCTTCTATGTAAGTAAACTAGCCCACCAAAATGATACCATTAATACGTCCTCATTATACGATTTTCGAGACAATGGTAATCACCTACTAGCTGCTGAGTTGGATTATAATTCATTTCCATCCCTTCAAGGCCTAATTGGAGTTGATTCAATCAATAATCATAGCGATCCATCTGCGTTTGATAACGATAATGACTTAAATATTGAAAATGCAGGAACCATGCATTGGGGATGGAGCACAGGATATATATTTATTAAGATTGAAGGAAAAGTAGATACCTTATCAAATGGTATTTTCGATCATAACTTTAGCTTTCATGCAGGAACAGATGCCTTCCTAAGACAATTGTCATTTGACAACATCGAATGGGTGCAGACAGGTGAAAACACACACACTTTTACGCTCTCATTGAGCATGTCAGATTTCCTCAGTTCGGATGCTAATACCATAGATCTTAAAGATGAATTTATAACACATTCGAGTAGTGGGCAGCTTGCCTTAACAGAAAAAGTAGTCGAGAATTTTGTAAATGCACTATCTCCGCAATGATGATTAGGCTTTTCTTTATCATCATTTGTCTTTCCGCGCTTTTTTCTTGTAGAAAAGATAAGGTATCATTTACACCAACCCCATTTACTGTGGAAATCCCTTCGCACTTTCCAGAAATGCCGATTCCGGTGGACAACCCAATGACTAAGGAAGGTGTAGATTTAGGTAGACACCTATTTTATGATACAAGGTTGAGTGGCGACCGAACTATGAGCTGTGCAAGTTGTCATCAGATAAGCAAAGGATTCGCAGATAATCTAACTGTTCCTTTCGGAGTTGAGGGCATTGCGGGTACCAGGAACTCAATGCCTCTATTCAATTTAGGTTGGGATGACTTTTATACCTGGGACGGAAGACAAGCCTCCCTTGAGGAACAGATTTTGGAGCCAGTTCCAAACCCAATTGAAATGCACCTGACCTGGAAAGATGCTGTGGACAGACTTCAGCTTGACGTCACGTATCGCAATAAATTTTTCCGTGCCTTCGGAGAAGAAGGAATTGATTCAATTAAAGTTTCGAAAGCCATTGCCCAGTTTATACGAACGATTGTTTCAGGAACCTCCACCTTTGATGTGATGTATAAATTCGAAAATGGACTAAGCCTCTCGGATAACGAAAATATAATACTTGAGGGTATTGAAGCAGAGACATGGGCAGGCTACGACTTGTTTAAAAGTTTAAATGGTGCCGACTGCTTTCATTGTCACAATGGTCCATTGATGCGTGTCAAAAAATTTAGCAATAATGGTCTGGATAACTCATTTAATGATCAAGGCAGAGCATTGGTTACACAAAACGATAATGATATCGGAAAATTCAAGGTTCCATCCCTCAGAAATCTATCCGCAACTGGTCCATATATGCATGACGGAAGATTTAATAGCCTAGAAGAGGTTATCGAGCACTACTCAACCGGAATTCAGCAAAGTGAGACACTTGATCCATTAATTGAATTTTCTAGCCAAGGGGGAGTTCAACTTGACGAACTAGAAAAGGAATGGCTCAAAACATTCTTACTCTCACTTAACGATACTATTTACATTAATAATCCTAAATTTAGGGATCCATTCAATTAATTATGGCAACTACATCAAGACATTTAACAACAGAAGAAAAAGCCCTGAAAATAAATTTACAGTCGGATATTTACGGTTGTTTCGCGGAAATAGGCGCAGGCCAGGAGGTTGCTGCAAATTTTTTTAAGGCAGGCGGTAGCTCGGGAACGATAGCATTTAGTCACTCAGCATACGACATGAAAGTTTCAGACTCCATGTACGGAAAAACCAAAAGATATGTGTGTGAAGAACGCCTGCAAATTATGCTGGATACCGAGTTTTCGAACTTAAAAAATACACTTCCGAATAAGTACAAAGAGTCAAAATTCTTTGCTTTTTGTAATACGGTTGAATCCTTAAATTACCATAAAACGAATCAAGGTGAGGGCTGGATCGGAATTCGATTTCAATTGGAGCCAGAAACAGAGCCAAATACAGCAGTGCTTCACGTGAAAATGCATGACAATAGCAATAAAGGACAGCAGGAGGCACTCGGAATATTAGGTGTAAACTTGATTCACTCATGCTATCACAAAAATAAAGACATAGATGAATTTCTTGATGGCTTGACGCGACGTTTACCCAGAGAGCGAATAGAAATTGATATGCTCAGTCTTACAGGTCCAGACTTCAGTAATGTAGATAATCGTGTGATTGCCCTAAACTTGGTAAAAAGAGGAATTACTGACGCAACCATGTTTGACCTTTCCCAAAATGTATTGCAACCAGCGAATGCGCTCTACAAAAAGAATATTTTGCTTACAAGAGGTAGGTTCAGACCTGTGACTAAGGTACACATCGATATGATTGAGAACGGTCGAAAAGCCTTTTCAAAAGAAAAAGACGTTAAAGAGGATAATGTAGCCGTCATATTTGAATTAACACTAAAAGACTTGACTGCAGATGGTAAAATTTCGGTCCAAGACTTTTTGGACCGGGCAGATTTATTGAGCTCACTTGGATATACAGTGATGGTTTCAAATTATTTAAAACATTATAAAATGGTAGAATACCTTGCACCCATTTCGAGAGGAAATCTTATTGGTGTAATCCTAGGTGTTTATAACCTAAATACCATTTTTGATGAGCGGTACTATGAAAATCTCCCAGGAGGATTACTTGAGGCTTTCGGGAGGGGATTCGGACCAAATATGAAACTTTATGTATACCCCGCTTTAAATGTTGAGGATGGTGAAATTTATCACCTTGACAACATCGAAATTGCCGATAATTTGAAGGGGTTATTGAGCTACATGCGAGTGAATGATAAAATGAAACCTATTCTTGAATTTGACCCGAAATTGTTGCATATTATGTCAGATGACGTATTATCAAAAATTAGAGCAGGGGCATCGAGTTGGGAAGAAGATGTACCGCAGTCAGTGGCTAAAGCCATCAAGGCATTTGAGCTTTTCGGTTACCATAAAAAAGAACTAAAAGTATAATGCCCCACATTAAAAATGCACTCATTCGTTTCAGAATCATTGACAAAATGATTCGAAATAAATATAAGTCGTACCCTTCCAAAAAAGAGCTTAGAGAAGCCTGTGAAGAATCTTTATATGGTTCAATTGACGGAGTGCATATTTGTAATAGCACGATTGAAAAAGATCTTTTTAACATGAAAATGGATCATGATGCTCCCATAAAATACAGCAAAAAAAATGGCGGTTACTACTATGAGGACTCGACATATAGCATTAACGATATTCCCCTTAGTGAGGATGAATTAAGCTCAATAAAATATGCAGTAGACACGCTCCATCAATTTAAAGAAACCCCTTTTTTTAAAGAGTTTGGGAACGCAATAGATAAAATTGTAGACCGCATATCAGTCGGAGGGGCACAAAATGAAATGTCAAAGTATATCCAATTCGAGGCAGCAACTTCGGTGGGAGGAAATGAATTCTTACCAGTTTTACTCGAAGCAATTCAGCGCAAAAAAAAAGTTTGGTTCATATATACAAGTTTCATCAAAGGACAAGGAAAACCAAGAAAAGTTTCTCCATTATTTCTCAAAGAATATAGAAATAGGTGGTACTTGATTTCCTATGATCCGAGTCAAAAAGACATCAGAACCTATGCGCTAGACCGTATGGAAGATCCAAAAATATTAGAGGATGAGCAAATTACACCTCAAGGCTTTGATGCTGAAGTTTATTTTAAAAATGCAATGGGTATTACCAGTTACAAGGGGGAAGCGAAAAAAATTATCATTCAGGCAGATGAAATTGCTTCAAAATATATCAAAAGCCAACCTATACATCACTCCCAAGAGATTATGAAGGAATCAAAAGAGGGGACTTATTTTACATTCAAACTTTTACTTTCTGAGGAATTAATTCGAACGCTATTAAGCTACGGTGGTGAGATAGAAGTCATAGAACCTGAAGATTTAAAAAAAGCATTGAAAGAGCGTATTTCATCGATGAAGAAGCGCTATAATTTATAATTCAGGAAGGAAGGAATTATTAATTTTACATCACTACAATTATTCTTATGGAAATTAAAATAGAACAACTAGAGGGCGTATGTCTTATTACATTTAATAGACCAAAAGTCTACAATTCTTTCAATAAACCGATGGCGATGGCGTTTCAGCAGGAACTTGATAAATGTGCAGAGGATGAAAAGGTTCGAACAATTGTTCTGAAAGGAGAAGGAAAAGCATTTTGTGCAGGCCAGGACCTTGCTGAAATAACGGATCCTGAAGGGCCGGCGCTCAAAAGTATCGTAGGAGAACATTACAATCCGATTATTTCTAGAATACGGACAATAGAAAAACCTGTTATTGCTGCAGTTAACGGAGTTGCTGCAGGCGCGGGAGCTAATATTGCCTTGGCCTGTGATATTGTCTTTGCAAAAAAAAGTGCCTCTTTTATTCAAGCATTTTCTAAGATTGGCCTAATTCCGGACTCTGGAGGAACCTATTTCTTACCCAGAATCATAGGTTTTCAAAAAGCAATGGCTTTAATGATGACTGGAGATAAAATTTCGGCTGATGAAGCTGAAGAAATGAAAATGATCTACCGAGCCATCAATGATGAAGATTTTGATAAAACAGTTATGAGCTTTGCTGAAAAGCTATCGAAAATGCCCACAAAGGCATTGGGATTGACAAAAAAAGCGGTCAACTGTGGTTATAACAACACACTGCAAGAACAATTAGATCTAGAAGAAAACCTACAAAATGAAGCGGGACAGACTGTTGATTTCAACGAAGGTGTTCAGGCTTTTTTAGAAAAAAGAACACCAAAATTTAAAGGAAAATGATCGAAACAATAGGCGTTGTCGGGGCCGGAACCATGGGGATTGGAATTGCTCAAATTGCAGCTCAAAATAAGCACCAGGTTATTCTTTATGACCTTAGCGATGCACAGTTAGAAAAAGCGAAATCTGGGCTTGAAAAGGTATTGAACAGGCTAGTTGAAAAAGAAAGAATTTCAGACAACGAAAGAAAAAATATCCTCACAAGAATATTGTTCACTAATAAAATTAGCGAGCTTTGGCCGTGTGGTCTTGTGATTGAGGCAATTGTTGAGTCCATCAAAATTAAGCACGAAGTTTTCACATCACTTGAAGATGTTGTATCAGAGCATTGTATTTTGGCGACGAACACCTCGTCATTATCTATAGCGTCTATTGGTGCCGCATTAAAAACATCTAAGCGTATTATTGGGATACACTTCTTTAATCCGGCCCCCTTGATGCCTCTAGTAGAAATAATCCCAGCCATTCAAACAAATGAGCAAACAACCAAAACATGTAAGGATCTCATTGCTAAATGGGGGAAAACTGTTGTTCTTTGTAAAGATACTCCAGGTTTCATTGTGAACCGTGTAGCCCGGCCTTTTTACGGAGAGGCGCTGCGCATTTATGAAGAAGGAATAGCTGACTTTGTAACCATCGATTGGGCACTGACCGAAAAAGGAGGTTTCAAAATGGGGCCATTTACCTTAATGGACTACATCGGGAATGATGTCAATTTTGCAGTAACAGAATCAGTATTCAAGGCATTCTTTTACGACCCAAGATTCAAACCATCACTCACACAAAAGCGTTATGCTGAGGCTGGATTCTTAGGTAGAAAATCTGGGCGGGGTTATTATGACTACGAAAACTTAAAATTAAATCCGAAGCCCCAAACAGATGATACTTTGGGGGAGAGAATTTTAAACCGAATATTATGTTTGCTCGTCAATGAAGCGATTGATGCTGTATTCATGGGAGTTACCTCCATTGAAGACGTAGATTTAGCGATGACTAAGGGCGTAAATTACCCGAAAGGATTACTCAAATGGGGGGACGAAATAGGGCTGGATAAAATTCTAAACCAACTCCAAGAACTATTTGATTATTATGGAGAAGATAGGTACCGACCGAATCCTCTTTTGCGAAAAATGGTAAAAGAAAATAAGCAATTTTATCCATAAAATTTCCATCTGATTTTAGTATCTTCGCACCTCAATTATAAATACTTATGGCATATTTATTTACATCGGAGTCTGTTTCTGAGGGCCATCCAGATAAGGTTGCAGACCAAATATCCGACGCCCTTATTGATAACTTTCTTGCATTTGATCCTGAATCCAAAGTTGCTTGCGAAACACTAGTCACCACAGGTCAGGTTGTTTTAGCTGGAGAAGTTAAATCACAAACCTATCTTGACGTTCAAAAAATAGCTCGAGATGTGATCAATAAAATTGGCTACACCAAAAGTGAGTACATGTTCGATGGAAACTCTTGCGGTGTATTTTCCGCAATACATGAGCAATCTTCAGATATCAACCAAGGCGTTGAACGAGAAGTGAAAGAAGATCAAGGTGCTGGGGACCAAGGGATGATGTTCGGATACGCAACAAATGAAACCGAAAGCTTTATGCCGCTTCCTTTGGAAATTTCTCATCTATTATTAATGGAGCTTGCCGCATTGAGAAGAGAAAATAAAGAAATTAAATATCTACGACCCGATTCCAAGTCACAAGTCACCATTGAATATTCTGATGATAATAAGCCAATTCGTATTGATTCAATTGTTCTATCAACGCAACATGACGATTTTTCAGACGAAGCTCAAATGCTTGAAAAAATCAAAAAAGATATTGTTGAAATATTGATTCCGAGGGTCAAAGCACTGCTCCCAAAAGAAACGCAAGCACTTTTCACAGATGAAATAACGTATCATGTCAATCCAACAGGAGTATTCGTTATTGGTGGTCCACACGGAGATACAGGGCTTACGGGAAGAAAAATTATTGTTGATACTTATGGAGGAAAAGGAGCGCACGGTGGAGGTGCATTTTCTGGAAAAGACCCCTCAAAAGTAGACCGTTCAGCGGCATATGCAACAAGGCACATCGCAAAAAATGTTGTTGCAGCGGGCTTGTGCGATGAAATATTGGTTCAAGTTGCCTATGCAATTGGTGTCGCAAAACCAATGGGTCTTTATGTGGATACTTATGGCACATCGAAAATAGGACTGACCGACGGAGAAATCGCAAGAAAACTGGAGAATATATTCGACATGAGGCCTTTTGCAATTGAAACAAGATTTAACCTTAGAACGCCAATCTACTCGGAAACTGCCGCTTATGGTCACATGGGTAGAACTTGTGTCAATGTTCAAAAAATGTTTAAAGATGCGTCGGGACAAGTAAAAAAAATTGATGTTAAGCTCTTCCCATGGGAAGAACTGAATTATGTGGATGAGATCAAAGAAGAATTTGATATTTAAACTAAGAAAAAAAAGGACCAGATTGGGTCCTTTTTTTTTGTCGAAAAGATAGATTAAAAGTAGATAAGCCACGCGGGCGCTCCGAAAGTAAGGAAAAAGTAATATTTTTACGTTAAGGCAATCAAAACCAAATCATATAAAATCAAGACCATGCATAAATTATTTTTGATCCTTATTGTTCTATCAACATCAATGATGGCCTCGGGACAAAAAATAGCAACTATGGATAGGCTAATCTCAAAAAAACTAATTGGCGAGGGAAAAGAGCTTTTCTATGCTGGTCGTACAAGTGAAGCGATGCTCACTTTTAAAAGAGCAAAGCTAAAGAACCCCAAGTCAGGAGAAGCGCACTATCACTTAAGTGTTGCTCAATTTTACCTGAGAGATTATTACAATGCCTACGAGAATGCAAAAAGATCAGAACAGTTAATCTCAAAGAAAAAAGATGGTGAATATTATTACTATATGGGGAGAATATACCACACAGTAAACCTGATTGATTCTGCTAAATTATTTTACGAATTATCAACAGATAAATTGGGCCCTCGGATTTCAAAAGATTATGATTTAGATATTTTACTAAAGCAATGTGACTTTGTAAACTCCGAAATGAAAAAAGGAGTAAAAAACATTCGTGAACCGTTTTCTGGGGCTGTAAATTCAAAATATGATGAATATGGTGCTGTACTTATTTACGACCAAAAAAGACTACATTTCACAGCGAGACAGCCTGAAACCACAGGAAACAACATTAATTATGATGACCAAAAGTTTTTTGAGGACATCTATCGGGCAGATTGGGACCAAAACCGAAAAGACTGGGTAATAAATATTGAGTCTATGGAGGATTACAATACCGAAGGATTTGATGCTTTGAATTTTATTTCTCGCAATGAGAAGTATGGATTGTTGACCATTAACACTTCGGCAACGATTGAAAAATCGACGTCAAGTTCAGAAATATTTGAATTCGAGGTGGACGAAGAAGACTCATCGTGGTTCATTGATCCTATAAAATCAGAGTCCATCAATACAAGTTACTTCGAAGGCGCGGCAACTATCTCGGATACCACCTACGATGAAGACGAAAACACCGAACAAACCATGATTTTTGTCAGTGACCGAAAAGCAGAAAAAACCTTAACTGATTTATACATGGTGCAACGTGTCAATGATCAATGGAAAGAAGCCAAACCTTTATCCGAAATCAATACTACAGGAAGAGAAACCACACCATTTATTACTGGAGATGGAAAATATCTATTTTTTAGTAGCGATGGCTTGAATGGTATGGGAGGATATGATGTATACTATTGCCAACGCATCAACAACAAATGGAGTGAACCTGTCAACCTTGGTGCATCTATCAATACTGTGCACGATGATACTCATTTTCAGTATTTTCCGGAATACAAATTAGGTACGGTGTCAGCCGTTAATGACCTCAATGGTTATTTTAGCTATGACATTTTCAAAGTTGACCTAAGTGAATCAGATTTTCCTTTTGTCTCAAATAAATATTAACACTTCTGGCTTATTTTCAATCTATGCCGCGTTACTTTTTCGAAATTTCATATGATGGAACCCATTATTTAGGTTGGCAGAAACAGACAAAAGGATCCACGGTACAAGGAAATATTGAAAATGCCTTAAGTAAATTGTGCTCAATGAAACCAGTTTCCATTATGGGCTGTGGACGAACCGATACTGGGGTACATGCGAAGAAATATTTTTTTCATACCGATTTTGATACACAAATAGATGTAGATGAATATAGATACAAGCTTAATATAATGCTTGACAAAACGATTGCCGTACACGATATTTTCCCTGTTTCAGATGACTTCCATGCACGGTTCAATGCAATTCAAAGGACGTATAAATACTTCATTCATTTTTATAAAGATGCATTCAAAGAAAATAAATCTTGGTGGATTTCTCAAGAATTAGACCTGACACAAATGAAAAAAGCAGCAAAGTTATTAATTGGTGAAATTGACTTTGAAGCATTCGCAAAAAAGCACACTGATGTTAAAACGCATATTTGTGCTGTGACAAAAGCAGATTTTATTTTAAAGGACGGTGGATTAATTTTCGAAATTTCAGCAAACCGTTTTTTAAGAAACATGGTCCGCTCAGTTGTTGGAACACTTATTGAGGTAGGCCTAAAAAAAATGAGTGTAGAAGAATTTAGACAGGTTATAACCTCAAAGTCAAGGAAAAATGCTAGAGCATCTGCTCCCGCAGCAGGTTTATTTTTATGGGATGTCGTATACTAATGTCGTATACATTTTAAATACTAGCCCCTTCTGTTAAAACCTCTCTATTTACTTTCTTAAACAACCCCTGAAGGACTCTTCCTGGACCAACTTCAATAATATGAATTGCTCCATCACTCAAAATTCCCTCCATAATTTGAGTCCACTTGACGGCACCGGTAAGCTGCAATACCAAATTCTTTTTGATTTCAAGCGGATCTGAAACAGGCTTCGCATTCACATTTTGATAAACAGGACAAATTGGTGCATTGAAGGTTGTTGCCTCTATTGCAGCAGCCAATTCTTCTCGTGCTGGCTCCATCAAGGGTGAATGAAAAGCACCTCCTACCGGAAGTACCATAGCGCGTCTCGCTCCTGCCTCACTTAGCTTGGCACATGCCTCCTCCACGGCAGGAATCGACCCTGAAATTACAAGCTGACCAGGGCAATTGTAATTGGCAGGAACAACAATACCATCAATACTCGCACAAATCTCCTCCACATTGGCATCTTCCAAACCTAAAATTGCAGCCATAGTGGATGGTTCTTTTTCACATGCCTTTTGCATTGCCAAAGCACGTTTTGAAACAAGAGATAAACCATCTTCGAAACTCAAAGAACGATTGGCTACCAACGCAGAAAATTCACCCAATGAATGACCGGCTACCATATCAGGAGCAAATGAATCTCCCAAACAAGCTGCTAAAATTGTTGAATGCAAGAATATTGCAGGCTGGGTAACCTTCGTCTGTTTTAATTCATCAGCGGTTCCTTCAAACATTATTTTTTGAATATCAAAACCTAAAATTTCATTTCCTTTTGAAAATAATTCTTTGGCTAAAGGAGAAGCTTCATAAAGCTCCTTCCCCATTCCGGAAAATTGAGCGCCTTGACCCGGAAAAACGTATGCTTTCATATTGATTTTATTTTGCACAAAAGTAAAAGAAGTATTAGAATATTAAAATTGTCCGTCAGAATGATATTTACCCTTTTTGTAAACTTTTACCTTCATAATGATGCCGTCAATATCATATTCATAAACCTTCCCATCCCATAGAGAGCCATTTCTAAAGGTGCCATCCATCCAAATCTCATCATTTTTATTGTACACCTTATTGTATCCAAATTCCTCAAATCGAACACCCCGTGTATTCGGTGCGAGAACCCGAGGAGGTCTCAACGATTTATCTTTCACCACCTCAATTGGCTTTTCAATTGAAGGTTCATAGGTAACAATAGATTCCTTATTACCAGTATCATCTAACTTAACCTCATACTTCAAAGACCCATTGCGGTAATAATGCTTAACCTTGCCAAAAGGACGACCATTTTTAGCAGAATACTCGAGTTGCACATTGCCATTCTTATGGAAATATTGAATCTTGCCCGATTCTTCGCCGTTGTTGTTGTAGTTTCCTTTGTATGCTACTTTACCGTTATTGTAATAACGGACGCAGTTGCCCTTGTACTTATTTTGAATGAAGGTAGCTTCCTCCATCTTTTTTGAATTTCTGTGGTAACGAATATAAAAGCCTTCAGGTCTATTATTTCTATAATTACCCTTGAGCTTTGGCGTTTTGCCGTCCTTATGGTAACGCAACCAGATGCCCTCCTTTCTACCGTTGATAAAATTGCCTTCTTCTACCACTGAATTTTCAGCATACCCTGAAGCTGGATGATCTTTTCCTTTAAATACCCATTTACCGGATTTACGACCTGAAGTATTTAACTTATTTTGAGCAAAATTTTCATTGCAAAATAAACAAAGCAAAATAATTGAAAGTAGCGCTTTTAAGTTCATTTGTCTAAAATACGAATCTATTCGATTTAAGCTGGCCAAAAAAGGATGGAAATTGTGAATAAAAAAAACCTGAATTCTGCTTACAAGGAATAGTTCTAATTACTTTTGTAAAGGGAAAAAGTATGCTTTCAATAGATCCAAAAAATATAGAAGTTCCACAATTACATCGCTACCTTTTGGGAGCGGTTGGGCCGAGGCCTATCGCGTTTGCGTCAACAATGGATCGCAATGAAGTTTCAAATCTTGCACCTTTTAGTTTTTTTAATGCTTTCAGTGCCAACCCACCAATTCTTGTATTTTCTCCTGCACGATCTGGAAGGACCAACACAACGAAAGATACATACAATAACGTCAAGGAACTACCTGAGGTAGTCATCAATGTCGTAAACTATAATCTTGTCCATCAGATGAGCCTGGCAAGTTCTCCCTACCCATCAAACATCGATGAGTTTGTAAAAAGCGGTTTGACTCCAATGGCATCAGAACTTGTCAAACCATTTCGAATTAAGGAATCACCGGTTCAATTTGAATGTCGGGTAAATCAAGTTATAGAGCTTGGTAACGAGGGTGGTGCGGGTAATTTAATTATTTGTGAGGTGCTTAAAATTCATATTAGTGAAGGGATACTTGATGAAAAAGGCATGATCGACCAATACAAAATTGATTTGGTCTCAAGAATGGGTGGAAATTGGTATTGTCGTGCAGAACAAAATTCAATGTTTGAGATTCCTAAACCGATTACGACATGCGGCATTGGATACGATGAATTACCTCAAGATATTTTGAATAGTCAAATACTGACAGCTAATAATTTAGGTCAATTGGCTGGCATAGAATCTATTCCAAATGAAACTGATGTAAATGAGTATAAACTTCTTGAATTAAGTGAATTGTTTTTATCTTTGGAAGACGACGCCCAACAGCTAGAAATTGAAATCCACAAGAAGGCAAAACTACTTCTCGAGGAAAACCTTTTGGAGGAAGCTTGGTTGACGCTTCTTTCTTTTAATAATTAAATATACAACAACAAAATGTACAAATTCCAAGGAAAAATTAAGGTCATTAATGACACACAAGTAATCAGCGAAAAATTCAAGAAAAGAGAATTTGTCGTAACTGACACTTCATCTATGTATCCTCAAGACGTAATGTTCCAATCCGTTCAGGACAAATGTGACATGCTCAACGAATATGCAGTAGAGGATCAAGTTGAAGTCTCTTTCAACCTCAGGGGACGTGAATGGACAAGTCCAGATGGTGTCGTGAAGTACTTCAATACACTTGATGCATGGAGAATTGAAAAAATGGGTCAAGGTGGCGGAATCCCTGCAGCAGGTCCATCTGACATGTCGTTAGATGCGCAGCCGTCAACAGAGACAAAGGCCAATGCCGAAGAAAAAGACGATCTTCCGTTTTAAGAAACCATATAATTATTAAAAAAAGGGGCTTAGGCCCCTTTTTTTATAGTCAATTCAGCCAAATCGCTCCAGAAATCCGGGTAACTTTTGTCGACAGCATCCGCATTTGAAATAGTGATACCTTTCTTTAATTGCATACCAACAATAGCCAAACACATGGCAATTCTATGGTCTCCATGCGCATGAACTGAACTGGAATAAAGTTCCCCTTTACGTATAAATAGAGTATCTTCTTCAACGCTCAGTTCTGCACCAATCTTTGTAAATTCACTCAACAATGTTTGAAGCCTATTGCTTTCTTTGTTGAGCAAACGGTGCACCCCCTTGATTCTAGAAACCCCCTCACAAAATACAGCATACGAAACCAAGGCAGGAAATAAATCCGGACAGTTTGTAGCATCAAAATCAAAAGAAAT
>CAJWAO010000047.1 GCA_913020765.1 uncultured Flavobacteriales bacterium
TCTTCTTTTAGGAGATAAACCTTTCCATCCGTAAGTACTCCATCCACATCAAAAATAAAGGTGGTGATGTGCTTGAGTTTTTCTTTATAGTTCATTTTTGTAGGTGTTTAGTATGCTTTCACTAAGCTGACGATAAATCTTTTTTGTTGCTTCATCAAGCATTTCCTCATGTTTTGCTAGAATTTTAAGATCCCCTCTTCTTGCTGGTCCAGTTTGGTTTTCTTTTGCCTTTGATTGCTTTATTGACACCAAAGTTTTTTCCAAAAGCGGCTCTAAAACGTCCCAACTCAGCCCTCGCTTATTTGCCTCTTCTTGACTCAAGTAGACCAAATGATTGACAAAATTATTTAAAAGTACCGCGACCAAATGGTATTGTTTTCTTTTGTCTGAGGAACATTTTTCAAATTTCAATCCACTCTGAACACATAAGAGAATCATTTCATCCATCAATTCATCTTGGTGTGCCTCGAGAAGAATAGGAAAATGGTATGCAATATTTTGGTCTCTATCTGTGAATGTCTGGAGTGGATAAAAAACACCACATTCTTTATGGTCTAGCGAATTTAACTCCACACTTCCCGCAGTATAAAGCACTTTTTGTTGTGCAGGAATTTTTCCAATTACTTGATGAATTGCATCGTCACTAACACAGATCAAAAGAATATCTGCAACGACATCTTCTATTTGAGTCATGAAAGCACAGTCTAGTTTTACTGAGAGCGCTTTCCCTGTGTCTTTATTTCGACTGTAGAGAGATTTGATATGAATGCCTTTTGACTTGAAAAGGACACCAATGGCATTCGCAACCCTGCCAGATCCTATAATGCCAATACTTGGTGGTGTCTTAACATTCATTATTTAACAATACGCCACGCTCCTGACTCAAGAAGACCAATGGCTTTTTTGTATTTCATTTCTTTGGTTTCTTGACCGTTTGAAATTTTGACGATTTCATTTCGATTAACCTTAGGCGCGGCGAGAATTGGCTGTTGCTTTTCGGGTTTAGGCGCTGAGTTTCTAATGGCTTCATCAAAACCTTCTCTTCCAGAGGGAATTTGTGTTTGGCTACTACTAGACTTGGATCCACCATAATTACTTTGCTTGTCTTCTTTGTTGGTGCTTTCAACCTCCTGCTGTTCGGGAATATCTAATTTCATTAAGAGTTCAACAACCTCCTCATTTAACCTACCGAGCATATTCCTAAAAAGCTCGTAGGATTCAAGTTTGTAAATCACAAGTGGATCTTTTTGCTCGTAGCTCGCATTGTTCACTGCTGAACGAAGGTCATCCATTTCTCTGAGGTGTTCCTTCCACTCCTCATCGATTTTGGAAAGAATTACATTCTTCTCAAATGACTTACTGATGTTTTTTCCTTCTGAGGTGTATGCCTCTTCTAAATTTACAATTAGGCGCATCTCTCTCTTACCATCGGATAATGGAAATACGATATTCTTGTATTTATCGGACATCGTCTCATAGACATGCTTGATTTGTGGCATTCCCTTTTCGGCAATTCTTTCACATTTTCTCACATATTTTGAACGGGTTCTTTCATAAACCATTTCAACGAGTTCTGGCTTTGGTACATTCGCAAATTCTTCCTCTGTTACCGGAGACTGAATTCCCAATAAGCGAATAAGGTCCATTTCAAAATCTTGATAATTCGAATTCTCATTGTTATACACCGTGTTGTCACAAAGGTCATAGTACATATTGTCTACATCAATGTCCAAACGATCGCCAAATAAGGCATTCTTTCGTTTCTTATAAATTGCTTTACGTTGAGAATTCATGACATCATCGTATTCCAGAAGTCTCTTTCGAACACCAAAGTTGTTCTCCTCAACTTTTTTTTGTGCATTTCCTATTGATTTAGAAACCAATCCAGCTGAAATAACTTCACCTTCTTTAAGGCCCATTCTATCCATTAGCTTGGCAATTCTTTCAGAACCAAACTTACGCATCAGGTCGTCCTCAAGAGAAACAAAAAAACGAGAAGAACCCGGATCACCCTGTCTACCTGCACGACCGCGAAGCTGGCGGTCAACACGTCTTGAATCGTGTCTTTCAGTTCCTATAATTGCAAGACCACCGGATTGTTTCACTCCATCTCCGAGCTTGATATCCGTTCCACGTCCTGCCATATTTGTTGCGATAGTAACCGCTCCTGCTAAACCAGCATTTGCAACAATCTCAGCTTCTTTTTGGTGGTATTTTGCATTTAGGACTTGGTGCTTTACTTTTTTCATTTGAAGCAAGCGACTCACTAACTCAGAAATCTCCACTGTTGTTGTACCCACAAGAACAGGTCTTCCTTCGGCTACTAATTTTTCGACCTCATCTGTGACTGCATTGTATTTCTCTCTTGCTGTTTTGAAGACCCAATCGTCTTCATCTTTTCTGACAACCGGTTTATTTGTGGGTACTACTACAACATCAAGTTCATAGATATCCCAGAATTCTTTTGCTTCAGTTTCTGCAGTACCGGTCATTCCTGAGAGCTTGTGGTACATTCTAAAGTAATTTTGAAGAGTTACCGTAGCATAAGTTTGGGTTGCTGCCTCCACAGTAACATCTTCTTTTGCCTCTATGGCTTGATGAAGACCATCTGAATATCTCCTACCATCAAGAATACGTCCTGTTGATTCATCTACAATTTTTACCTTACCATCCATTACCACATACTCTACCTCTTTTTCGAAAAGTGTATATGCTTTCAAGAGTTGGTTAATAGAATGAATTCGTTCTGATTTGATAGAGTACTCACGAATCAGTGTATCTTTCTTTTCGACGAGCTCTTCTTTATTTGAGTTTTCTTTTTCTAGTTTGGCAATTTCTGCACCAATATCAGGCATTATAAAGAAGTCCCGATCCTCCTTTCCTGAAACCAAGTCAATTCCCTTGTCTGTAAGCTGAATAGAATTGTTTTTTTCATCAATCGTAAAGAATAGCTCAGCATCGATTTTTTTCATGTGCTTACCCTGTTCCTGCATGTAAAAGTTTTCTGTCTTTTGAAGATTCACTTTTATACCTGGCTCTGAAAGGTATTTAATAAGCGGCCTGTTTTTCGGCAGTCCTCTAAAAGCACGTAGTAACGCGATTCCTCCCTCTTCAAGATTTTTCTTATCTTCTCCTTTATCGTTGGAAGGTTCATTGATTACGGTGAGCTTTTTCTTTGCCTCGACAAGGCATTTTTGTACGTATGCTTTTTGGGCCTGAACCACACGCTCAATTCTTGGTTTCAATGCATGAAATTCATGTTCGTTTCCTTTGGGTGTAGGTCCTGAAATAATAAGAGGGGTTCTTGCATCATCTATCAACACTGAATCGACCTCATCAACAATAGCGAAGTGATGCTTGCGCTGCACCAAGTCTTGAACAGAACCAGCCATATTATCCCTGAGATAGTCAAATCCAAACTCATTGTTCGTTCCGAAGGTAATATCTGCCATGTAGGCTGCCCGTCGTTCTGAAGAATTTGGTCGGTGCTTATCGATACAATCAACAGAAAGTCCATGAAATTGATACAGAGGTCCCATCCACTCGGAGTCCCGTTTGGCGAGATAATCATTCACAGTAACCACGTGTGTTCCTTTTTTTGCCAATGCATTTAAGTATACAGGCAATGTGGCAACTAGTGTTTTTCCTTCACCCGTTTGCATTTCTGCAATATTTCCTTTGTGTAATACAGCCCCACCCATGAGTTGGACATCGTAGTGGGTCATATTCCATTTTACTGCGGTTCCTGCAGCGGTCCATTCATTGTGCCAAATGGCGTTATCTCCGTCAATGGTAATGCCATCTTTTTTGGCTGATAACTCTCTGTCGAATTCTGTTGCTTTAACCGTTAGTTTTCCGTTTGTTGCCCACCTCGATGCAGTTTCTTTTACTACGGCAAACGCACTAGGTAATATCTCTTTTAGTGAAATTTCAATTTGCTGGTCAATTTCTTTTTCAAGTTTCTCAATTTTTTCAAAAATTTCAATTTTATCTTGAACAGAAATCTTAAAATCTTCAGCCGATTCTTTGAGCTTTGTCAGGTCATCCTCTAGCGTTGCTTTTTCTTCTTGGATTTTGGCGATAAATCCCCTGGTTTTCTCTCTCAAACCTTCGTCTGAAAGACCCTGAATTTGAGGGTATACCTCATTTGTAGCTTTTACAAATGGATTGTATTCCTTTTGATCTTTAAGATTTTTGTCGCCGACCAGCTTTTTTAAAAAATTTGCAATCATTACATGTCTAATTTGCGGAAGGCAAATTTAATGAAATTAAAGGATGAAAAGAAACGAAAAGCGTACCAATTCTCCAATTCATAAAAATGCTTTGCTTTTGTCTGAATGCTGCTTAAGAAAGTAAATTATTCTTACCAAAGAAATCGAGAGAATTGTAATTAGAAGTATCTTTGTGCCATGCATCAAAAAATTATTATTCTTGATTTTGGTTCACAGTATACTCAGCTCATCGCGAGAAGAATACGTGAATTAAATGTTTACTGTGAAATTCATCCTTGGAACAAAGTACCCGAAATCGGAAACGAGATTGTAGGAGTGATTCTTTCTGGAAGCCCTTTTTCTGTTTTAGACGAGTCGTCTCCAAAACCGAATTTATCCTCCATTAAAGGGAAGCTTCCTCTTTTGGGAGTTTGCTTTGGTGCTCAATTTTTGGCTCAGAATTACGGGGGGCAGGTATTACCTTCAAGTACACGTGAATATGGTCGTGCCATATTGTCAAAGGTTGATAATCAATATCCGATCTCTAGAGATTTGTCTGTAGATTCTCAGGTTTGGATGTCTCACGGTGATACCATTAAAGAGGTACCGGATAATTATAAAATATTTGCCTCTACCGATGAGGTTGAGGTTGCGGGTTATACAATCGACGGCGAAGATACTTTTGGTGTACAATTTCATCCAGAGGTATATCATTCAACTGAGGGTAAAATACTGATCAAAAATTTTGTTGTTGATATCTGTGGTTGCTCAGGAGACTGGACGCCCGATTCATTTGTTGAGGAAACCTGTAAGCAATTGAAGGAAAAAATTGGAGATGATAAGGTTATTCTCGGTTTATCTGGGGGGGTTGATTCATCCGTAGCTGCTGTCTTATTAAATAAGGCCATTGGTAGCAATTTGCATTGCATTTTCGTTGACAACGGTTTGCTTCGTAAAAATGAGTTTGAATCTGTTTTGGAATCCTATCAAGGTATGGGACTAAATGTTACTGGTGTGAATGCCTCCGAATTGTTCTACGCTGAGCTAGAAGGAGTAAGTGATCCCGAACTCAAACGAAAAGCGATTGGAAAGGTGTTTATCGATGTATTTGAGGCTGAATCAAAAAAAGTGAAAGATGCCAAATGGCTTGGACAAGGGACGATTTATCCAGACGTAATTGAGTCAGTATCTGCGACGGGTGGCCCATCGCAAACCATTAAGTCACATCACAATGTAGGTGGTCTGCCTGATTACATGTCGCTTCAGGTGGTAGAGCCATTGCGTAGGTTATTCAAAGACGAAGTAAGGCGAATTGGACATTCTCTCGATATTGACCCATCGATTCTCGGCCGACACCCTTTTCCTGGTCCAGGCTTAGGAATTCGTATATTAGGTGATGTAACAAAAGAAAAGGTACGCATTTTGCAAGAGGTTGATTATATTTTTATACAAGGCCTTAAAGAGCATGGGTTATACGATGGTGTTTGGCAAGCAGGAGCGATTTTTCTTCCTGTTCAGTCCGTTGGGGTTATGGGAGATGAAAGAACCTATGAAAATGCGGTGGCCCTTCGCGCTGTTTATTCAACCGATGGAATGACAGCGGATTGGTGTCATCTGCCCTATGATTTCTTGGCATTGATGTCCAACAAAATCATCAACCAAGTTAAAGGAATCAACAGAGTGACCTATGATATTAGCTCTAAGCCGCCTGCAACCATTGAATGGGAATAAAATGAAAAGAGTTCTATTTGTATTTTTCTTAGTGATTGGCATACAGGGTTTTTGTCAGAGATATGCAAAAATAGGAGAGAGGGCCGGGGTAAAGTTTTATATTCACAAAGTTGCTGATGGAGAAACGCTATATGGAATCCAAAAATTATATGGTGTCGATATGGATAAGATTCAGGAGGCCAATAACTTATCTGAAACCATAGAAAAAGGTCAAAGGCTTTATATTCCAATTCGATACCATGATATCAAACATACGGTTAGAAATAGAGAGACACTTTACGGCATATCAAAAAAGTACTCTGTCCCAATAGACTCATTAAAAGCGCACAATCCTGATTTAATCGATGGACTAAAGAGAGGTCAGCAGCTGCTTATTAAAAATTTGATTTTATCTATTGAGTTACAACCACATGAAGATGACCGAAATCAAGACTCTCACGCGGTTGAAGTTCAAAATACTGACCAATTGTTCTTAAATGATTCTATTGTCGAATATATTGTCCAGCAAGGGGAAACATTATACTCTATATCAAAGCGTTTTATGGTACCCATGGAGGTTTTACTTGCTAGAAATAATTTGAGTTCGACCGCATTAAAACCAAATCAGATCCTTACGATTCCTTTAAAGCGGGAGATGAAAATAAAACCAAGACCGAATATTTTACAATTTGACGACACCACAAGACAAATTCTAAATCAGGATAGCCTATTTCAAAATAAAAAGTTTCAGGCTGTGGTTTTACTTCCTTTTAACCTTGATACAATCGATATCAAAGGTTATCGATCCTATGCTGTAGAATATTATATGGGGGCTCTTCTAGCCATTGACTCATTGAAATCTTATCCAGTGAATGGAAGCTTTCATTTTATAGATTATTTATCCAAGTCAATGCCTTTTGATAGCCTATTACAGGGCAAAGAGTTAGATTCTGTTGACCTGATATACGCCCCTTTTGATTTTCAACTTTCTGAAAAATTAGCGAAATGGTCTGTTGACAAACAAGTCAAAATCGTCTATCCCTTGGCGAGTCACCATGCACTGAAGAATATTCCGGATACCCTTATTTTAGGCACACCGAAAGCATATTTTATGAATCCAAACACCTCTGCACTACTCGAAGTAATGGCAAGACACTTAAGTACTAGGGATTCAGTTCAAATTGTTTTGATCAAGACCGCAGATTCTGCAGAAATCGTCGTTTATGATGAATTTCTGAGGCTTACGCAGTATCTCGATTTGCCCACCAAAATACAGGAAGCAACATTTACTAACTATACCTATTTTTCAAAAAAGTCAGGGCTAAAGACAGTTTATGTTTTACTCTCGAAATGTTCTCCAAAAATTGACGAGTTGTTACAATTTTCATCAGAAACAGACAACGTTGAGGTTTATGGTTTGAAAGAATGGAAAAAATGTTCGTCATTTCTAAAAAGTGTTGAAGATCTCAAAGGGTATCGATTTCCAAATCCATCTTATCTATCATATACTGAACCAAATGTAAAATTTATCCATAAGAACTACAGGAAAAGATACAATTCTGACCTTACTAAAATGGCTTGTCTTGGATTTGATGCAACTTTAAATATGGCTTTATATGCCCTTTATGACCATTTTTTACCCAATGGACTCGTTCATAATTTTCAATTTATCAATACAGGTACGAATTACATGAATACTGGTGCATTCATGCTTGAGTTTAAAGACCTAGAAGAAAACCTTATAGACAAATGACCAAAGAGCAAATAGCTGATGGTTTTTCCGGACTTCAGGAGCACATTTGTAAAAACTTGAATGTGTTGGATGAAATAGCAGTATTTAGCTCAGATGATTGGCAAAGAGCTGGGGGTGGTGGTGGAACAACCCGAACAATAAAGGAGGGGGCGTACATAGAAAAAGGAGGTGTGGCTTTCTCAAAAGTCCATGGGCCTGTCACGCAAAAGATGTCGGAACAACTTAAGCTTTCCGGTAAAGATTTTTTTGCTACTGGTGTTTCTGTTGTCCTACATTCAAGAAACGTAACGCATCCTATTATTCACATGAACGTGCGCTATTTTGAAATCGATAGTGAGACCTATTGGTTTGGTGGCGGTATCGACCTTACACCTATTTATATCAATAAAGAATCTGCCAAAAACTTTCACATACAACTTAAGCAGCTTTGTGACCGATATGACAAGACTATGTATCCAGAATTTAAAAAATGGGCGGATCGCTATTTTCATTTGCCACATAGAAAAGAAAATAGAGGGGTAGGAGGTATATTTTTTGATCAATTAGTTGCTAATGATGCAATGACAAAACAAAAGGTTTTTCAATTTTGTATTGATTTAGGTCAGCTTTTTCCCAGATTATATGCAGATCAACTGAATCATGCGGACCATACTATCACAAATGAAAATGCCAATAGATGGCAGCTTTTAAGGCGGAGTAGATATGTCGAGTTCAATTTACTTCACGATCGAGGAACTAAGTTTGGGATTTACTCAGGAGGTAGGACAGAGTCTATTCTAATGAGTATGCCTCCACTGGCTAAATGGGAATATAATTATGTTCCAAATCCAGGAACCCCCGAGTATGAAACGCAATTATTGCTTCAGCGTGAGGTAGATTGGGTCAACCTATGATTTTTCTGAATGTCAAGTTAAGACGTGCATCTTTTTTTAGCCTTGTTTTCGGGATTTGGTGTTTCCAATATTTTTGAATTTCACCCGACATGAGCATAAGACTACCATTTTCTAATGGATAGACTAGGCGCTCTCCAGTGTTTTTATGTTTGAATTGAATGTCTCTTGTTGCGCCAAGGCTCAAAGATGCAATATAGGGTGTTGGGCCCAATTCTTTTTCGTCATCGGAATGCCAACCATTGCTATCTTGCCCATCTCTATATAAATTGATAAGAACCGAATTGAATTCCTCGCCAGTAAACTTCTCTATTTTGTGACAAATTGATTCTATAAGCTTGGTAAAATCTCTTGTTTTCATTTTTTTACCCGAGTAGCCATATTCTTGACCGTTCTTAGCATAAAACCCTTCCATTCGAGGCGTATTATAGGTCTTTCCGAATATCTTAATTTCGTTTTGTTCGAGTTCTATATCTTTCATCAGCTCCGTAAATAGTGTAACTGATTCTTTCTGGGAATAAAATTCTGTAATATAATGCAAGGTCCCGTTCTGAAGTTTTAATTCCATCATATAAATCCAAATAATCGATACATAATTGTTCCTACCCACTCTTTGATCATTCGTTTCCACATTACAAATGCCTCTGCGCTGGGAACAATCCAATTGGGTGAAAATGTGCTCGAAGCATCATAATAATGATCGGTAGAAAAAGTTGCGCAATCAAGGCCCTCTTTTTTAAAACATGCCTTTGCGCGCCGCATATGAATGGCGGATGTAATCAAAAGAAATGAATTTGCAACTATGCCTTGTTTCTTTATGAATTTCATTGTCTCTAGCGCATTTTCGTGTGTATTTCTCGATTTGTTTTCAATTAAGATATCAACTTCAGGAATATTTTGTTCAATTAGTATTTGCTTAAGCTGCTCCGCCTCGTGAAGTCCTTCTCTAAATATGTATCCTGAATCTCCTGAGAGTAGGATTTTTTTAATTTTTCCTTCGTGGTACAAATGTATAGCTTGCCATAATCTATCTGATCCCCGTCTTGCACTCAGTCTTTCTAGTGTACCGTGGTATTCAAACATTCCTGATAAAACAATTCCGTAGTCATGCGTTTTGAGTGCATCGCTCTTGGTTCCCTGGACCTCCCACAGCTCTACAAACTTCCCTACAACATAACCATTAGAAAACAGTAAGCTGATACAAATTGAGAACCAGAGTAAGATTTTTTTTGGTTTTGGTCTCTTAACCCAAATAAAGGCGAGCCAAGATAGTATGACCCATAGAAAGGGTGAGAGTAGGGTCGAAAGTGTTTTTGATAAAATAAAAAACATCACGAAGGTTTCATTGATTGGGTACTTAAAATTAATCTTTTTGTTTCAAAAAATATGTCTCTAAATGCTGTGTAATCTGTTTTTTGGGACCACTATTTTTAGACTTTTCGGCAATACCCTGAAATTGATTGACTTTTGCTCTTCGACAAATTCACCATCATAATGTGCGTTGTTTTTGGAAAGGTCTATTCTCCCTTCTGTTGCCGACACGGTTTGTATATACTTTGATTTATGTGCATTATTATTAAAAAAACGGGCAGCAACAATTGCGGCCTTCCACTTTGGAAATGGCCTTACTAAAATGAGTTCGAGCATACCATCTCTTACACTTGATTTAGGAGAAATTTTGAAGCCATTTCCGAATTCAGAGGTATTGGCGATACACAACATAAATGCGTCTAGTTTTATTTTTTGCCCTCCGGTTTCGATATCAACCCGAATAGGTTTGAGATTAATAAATTCCTTTAGCGAATGCTTTATATAAGTTTTAAAGCCACGATTTGGATCCTTTTCAAATTTTTCTGCTATTACAGCGTCTATGCCAAATCCTGATGTACCAATAAAGAAGGAAGCGTTTACTGCAACAGTATCCATATCAATAACCACACGCTCGTTAATACATTCAATAGCTCTTCTGGTTTTTTTATAAATACCCATGTGGTTTGCGATACCATTTCCGGAACCTTTAGGTATAATACATAGCACTGTATTACTATTTATGAGTTCCTTGCCAATTTCATGAATCGTTCCATCTCCTCCGACAGCGCATACAAATGCTATTTTTTCTTGAACTGCTTTCGAGGCGATTTCTTTTGCATGGCCCTTATATTCTGTCAAAATGATTTTATACCTGAAGGATTTTAAATCAAGGTGTTTAATAATTTCGCCCTCGAGTTTTTTCTTGGACTTATCGCCTGAGATCGGATTCACGATGAACCAAATGACTGAATTTTCTGTTTGATTTGTCAATAGAAAAAAGCTTTAGTTTCAAAATTGTAGAATTTTTAGGAGATTTTATGAAAAAATCTAAACCAAAAAGTTGTTGTGTACACTTGTTATTAGAGATTTTCATCCTATATTTGCACTCTCAAAATGATTTTTTGAGAATTTTTTGGCCCGTTCGTCTAGTGGTTAGGACGCCAGGTTTTCATCCTGGTAACAGGGGTTCGATTCCCCTACGGGCTACGACTTTAGGCCCATTCGTCTAGTGGTTAGGACGCCAGGTTTTCATCCTGGTAACAGGAGTTCGATTCTCCTATGGGCTACATTATAAACGATATTAAAATAAATAAAATGGCAAATCATAAATCTGCAATGAAGCGTATTCGTTCCAATGAGAAAAGGCGCGTATTGAACAAATACCAACACAAAACAACGCGTAACGCAATTAAAGCATTGAGAGAAATGTCTAAGAGGAAAGATGCTGAAAAACTGGCGCCGAGTGTTTTTAAAATGATTGACAAGCTTGCCAAGAAAAATATTATTCACAATAACAAAGCCGCAAACCTTAAATCAGGTTTACAAGTATTTGTAAGTGGACTGTAAGTAAGTTTCAGATACAAGATTACTAAGGGGCCTTTTGGCCCCTTTTTTTATTAAGTTTGTTAGGTATGAGGGTTCTTTTCATCCTTTTTTTGATTGGTTTGCTTCCTGTGAAGATTCTGTCTCAAATCAATCTCTTTTCAGCCTCCTACGACTCTCTTCGTAGTGATGATCGTATTGAAGGTACGCTTCACGACCTTGAAGTTTCCTCTCGGTTTTTTGATGCCGCTTTTATTCTTTCTAATTCTTCGGGCCCCTTTCTCTCACTGAACTCACTTACACCTTATGGTTCAAAAATTCATCAATTCAAGCCAGTAAATGATGATCGAATTGTGAGTCCACTTCCTCACTTAGGTTTTAGCTACATCTTTGGAACCCAAGGTGCACAAAAATTAGGCGTTGAATACCAGCAGGTTTTTAAGGGGGATTGGGTATTAAATTCAGCAGTAAGCAATATCAAGTCTGGAGGTTATTTTAGAAATACAGCCTATGGTAATACAAATCTTACTTTTTCCTTGACCAAGAAAAACGAGCGTTACGGATTTTCCTTAAGTGGACGTACTAAAAAAGTATCTAGACAGTGGAGTGGAGGCGTAATTGATTCACTACTATTGGAGTCATTTGCGCCACTTTTGGTTCCTGTTTACAAGCCAAGCTGTAACTCTACATTAAAACATTTTGAGACTGAGGCAACAGGTTATATTCGCTTAATTGCAAACGAGAAGTATTCAATTGGATTTTTAAATGTGCTCGGCGTGAATGGTGAGAATCGGGTTTACACAGAGTTAGATACATTATCAGGAATATATTCGGCAATTTATTACGATTCACTTTCAACAAATGACCAATACCAACGAAGTGCCATGAATAACTCAAGTGCCCTTTATATTAAAAGAGAAAACCTTAGCTATTCTGGTGGTATTGGCTCGCGATATTGGAATTATAGAAATCGGGATTTATATCGGGATACTTTTGAGTTGGATGTAACACAGCAGCTTGAGCTTTCAAAGCGAAAATTTCAATTTTCTCACCAATCGTCATTCAATCTTATAGGCGCGGCGAGTACATGGGTAATTCGAAATGATGTAAAATATAGATTCAAAAAAGCTGTAATTAAATGGAACAGTTCGTTTGGGCAAAAATTACCTGAGTTGTATCAGAGATTTTACAGTGCCAATAATGTTTTTTATTCCAACGTGAATCAATCTCTTCAAAGCTATACGCAAAATACCTTAGGTATAGATTTTACTCTTAAGCAGATTGAATTTGATTTAGGATATCTTTTACAGACGAATGATGGAATCTATTTTTTTGACCCTTTGCTGCTTAATTGGTCTAACCAAACAGCCCTAAGTTCAAGTATAAGTCAGCAAGCTTATCTCAAAACTTCATATGTATTCAGAAAGTTCCGTTGGTATCAAAGCTATCGATTCACCTTGTCGAATGTAGAGAGGACGATTGTTCCCAAACATCAGCTACAAGGCGATTTTATGACACGATTAGGATTATTTAAAGCAAAGAAATTGCAAATGACATTTGGATTGAGTTATCGCTTAAGTTCAAAGACCAATATCATTCCAATAATCGAACATATTGGAGTTTTTGACCTACTCAATGTTTCCAATCAGAATAATCAAAAACCTATATTTACGATGGGGGCAATGCTAGCAATGGAAATAGAGACCTTCAGATTTTTTGCAAAGCTGAGTAATATCGGATACCTGTGGAACAGTACTTCATGGCAGTATATTGATGGTATTTACCTTCCTGAGGTAGCCGTCAGGGTAGGGCTTACTTGGGACTTTTGGAATTAAGGTCTACTTACCTAACAATTCGTACATTTTAGCGCCAATTTGGGCGGGTGAGTCAACGACATGTATTCCGCATTCTCTCATGATTCTTTTCTTTGCTTCGGCCGTGTCATCTTTTCCACCGACAATGGCACCTGCATGTCCCATTGTTCTGCCCTTCGGGGCCGTCTCTCCAGCAATGAATCCTACAACAGGTTTGGTACCATTTTCTTTTACCCACTTTGCTGCATTGGCTTCGAGGTTTCCTCCAATTTCTCCAATCATCACAATTCCCTTTGTTTCCGGATCATTCATCAAGAGCTCAACAGCTTCTTTTGTTGTTGTACCGATTATTGGATCACCGCCGATTCCAATTGCAGTTGTGATACCTAGTCCAGTTTTCACGACTTGATCTGCCGCCTCATACGTAAGCGTTCCTGATTTCGAGACAATTCCTATCTTTCCTTTGCTAAAAACAAAACCAGGCATAATACCAACTTTCGCTTCATCAGCAGTAATGACTCCTGGACAATTTGGTCCGACAAGTCGACTATCGTATTTGTCAATATAAGCTTTGGCTTTCACCATATCATTCACAGGGATCCCTTCAGTAATACAAACGATTACTTTGATACCCGATTCAGCGGCTTCCATTATTGCGTCAGCAGCAAAGGCAGGTGGAACAAAAATAATTGAAACATCTGCACCCGTATTTTTGACAGCGTCGGCAACAGAATTAAAAACGGGTTTATCTAAATGTTTTTGTCCTCCTTTACCTGGAGTAACACCACCAACGACATTGGTGCCGTAAGCAATCATTTGCTCGGCGTGGAAAGTACCTTCTCCTCCGGTGAAACCTTGGACAATAATTTTCGAATCTTTATTAACTAGAACGCTCATTTGGTCTTTATTTTGAAGCCAAAAATAAGCATAGGAAGTGATAAATAGGCCAATTATCTCCTATTTTATGTCAATAATTTCAATTTCGTAGAGTAGGATGCTATTTTGGGGTATTTTATCAAGCTTATGATTCCCATAACCTAGCTGGGGAGGTACAATGATTTTAATCTTAGCGTTACGCTTACTCATGAGTAGCACCTCTTTCCAAGCGATGATTACTTCATTTACGGCAAAGGTCACAGGTGCTTTTTCAATTTCAAAAATAGTACTGTCGAGCAAGGTTCCCTTGAATTGGACGGTGACGCTGTCGGTATATTTTATTTTTTGACCTTGCCCCTTATTTTCAAAATAATAATATAAGCCCGAGTCTGTGCTTTTGTATTGGATATTTTGCTGTCTAATCCACTCTCTTATTGTTTTGTCAAAACCCTTGAGATCCTCATCAGAATAGGTTGAGCAAGCTCCTAAAATTAAAATCAAAAGTAAGCATAGCAGTGTTCTCATAATTCAATCGGTTTAAGCTTGAAGCCTTCTCTCTTTAGCAACGCTATTAGACCATTTTCGCCACAAAGGTGTCCCGCACCAACAGCGAAGAAAACCTTTTCCTTAAGCATCATTTCTTTCATTTTAGGGATCCAATTTTTGTTTCTATTGTCCAAGAATAGAGCTTTATATCCTATGAAGTTTTTTTCTGAAGAAAAATCGCAAAGTATGGTAAGATCCTGCTTGATATATGCTTGCTGCATATCATTGAAGTCTTGCTTGTTCTTCTCATCTTCAGAAAGCTCCTTAAAAACCATATCCATCTGATCATTAAATGGGATTTGATTAAAAATGTTAAGCTGTTCTTCGGCACTTTCAAGGCCCAAGAATTCCATTTTATTTAATGCTGCAATTTTTTCGAGCTCTTGTTCATGTGATTTTTTGTTTACCGGCAAATTCATGGCCAAGATAAATTGAAAGAGCATGAATGGTTTTGCATATCTAAAATTTTCTTCAAATTGCTGTGGCTTCATGTATAGTTTATCTTCAGCCCACGAGGTAATCTTAGCCCATTCTGCTGAATCGCAATTAGATTTAAGGTTCAATGTGCTGTCAAACAGTATATCTGGATTGATTTGGACGTCCGTGATGTTTTTGATTTCTAGACATAGTGCATCAGATTTTTTTAGGAATCGGCTTAATTTTTTTGGAAAAAAGAAGCGATTTGTCTCCATCACGTGCATTGTGCCGAATAAGTAAGAGCTCTTAATTCCGAGTTGTTCATGACTTAATTCATAACACAATGACTGCTCTTGTGCATTAATAGTTAAGGAAAATAAAAATGTCAAAATAACAATCCACTTCATGTTTTCAATTTTGCCAGATAATGGTTTCCATCTTCAAATATTTTTTCACAATGTAAATCAGCCATTTTTGCGTGTGTTTTTAAAGTATCAAAATCTACATAGAGCCAATTGAAAAATGGACCACTTTCTCCATTAAAATGCATTTGGAATTGAAATTCGCCATAGTACGAGCTATTTAAATCAATCCAAACGCTATCATCCTCATCTTCATAGAGGTATTTAATGTCAGTTGAGTCTAAAAGGATTTGACCGTTTTCTCTAAGCAGAGATTTACATTTTACCAAAAAAGACGACAATGCCTCAAGTTTTTCACTGATACCGATTCCATTCATCATAAGTAGTATGGTATCATAGCGTTCTTTTGTTTCAAAATATTGAAGAGAGGATAAGGCACATGGAATATGATTTTTTTTAAGATGTTCAATTGCTCCTGGTGAAACGTCCAGGGCAAAAACATCAAAACCTTCCTCATTTAATATTTTTACGTGCGCTCCTGCTCCTGCTCCCGCATCCAAGATTCTTCCTTTGCATAGCGTCAGCGCCTTTTTTTCAACCGCAGGCATTTCATCATGCGTTCTAAATAGATATTGAATTGGGAGTTCGTCATCGTCACATAAATCCGAGGAAATCCGAATTATTTTGGCAGTTCTATTTTTGTCAAATTCTAAAATAGCCTTGCCAAACGGGTCATTTTTTGAGAAGTCTTCTGACATATCTTTATAGGTAAGGACTCAAATCTTCTTCAGAAAAGCCATCTTCAAAGTCATCGAAGCCATATTCGTCCCCTTCTTCCTTTTCTTCAAAATCTGTTGGCATTTGAAACTCTTCATCGAGCGCTTTGGACGCTTCATTTGGTTTTTCGCCAACACTCAACAGAATAGAGGGAACATCTGGTATTTCTTCTTGTAAGCCAATACATTCGATAAGAAAAATCCACATTTTCAAAAAGTCATAGACTAAAATGAACTTTTGTTCAGGTTCTCCAACCATTTCTCGAATTGTCGTTGTGGCCATAATTTTATGTGTGCCTTCCTCGCCGAAACTAACATCCATCAAGCTTACCTCCTCTCCTTTATCCCAGTTTTCATTCGAGGCATAAAAACTAGCCATCTGATCTCCCTTGAATCCATATGCCTTCATAATGGCATTGAAAAAAGATTCAAAATTGTCATCGAGGGACAATAAAATGTCACAAAAGACTTCCTCTTTTTGATTTGAATCCAATAGTACCCGAAATTTTATTCCAGCCATGATTTTGTATTTAACCTTATATCCCTATCTTTCAACCGCAGTCAATCCCAACTCTTTTCCGTATGTCAACATCAATGATTTTGCTTGCTCCTCTGAGTTTTCAATTTCACCTTCGAGTATGGCTTCTTTAATCTTACTTTTAATCACTCCAATTTCATAACAAGGACCAATGTTAAAAGTTTTCATAATATCTTCTCCCGTAACAGGTGGTTGAAAATTTCTGATTTTATCTTTTTGTTCGACTTCTTCTAATTTTCGAGAAACGATTTTGAAGTTTTCTCTATACCTCTTTACCTTAAATTCATTTTTCGAGGTAATATCAGCGTTACAAAGCATCATAAGGTCTTCAATATCATCTCCAGCTTCATTTAAAAGTCTTCTGATTGCCGTATCTGTAACATTACCCTTGACCAATGCGATCGGCCGCAGATGCAGACGCACCATTTTTTGTACGTACTTCATTTTCGAATCAAGTGGTAATCTGTGGTACTTAAAAATTCTCGGAACCATTTTAGAACCTAATTCTTCATGACCATGGAAAGTCCATCCAATTTTTTTATCAAATCTTTTTGTTGCTGGCTTTGCGATGTCGTGCATAATTGCAGACCATCTTAACCACAAAGAGTCTGTTTGTTCAGCTATATTATCAAGTACCTGAAGTGTATGTAAGAAATTGTCTTTATGACTTTTCCCTTCAATCGTTTCTATACCCGACAATTTTAGTAGCTCAGGAAATATAAACTCAAGTAAATTTGTTGATTTTAGCAATTTAAAACCTCTCGAAGGTTCATTTGTAAGAATGATTTTATTGAGCTCCTCTGTGATTCTCTCTCGTGAGATTATTTTAAT
>CAJWAO010000048.1 GCA_913020765.1 uncultured Flavobacteriales bacterium
AGCTTTTCAAGTCGAGAATCAGGAACCGAAATTGTCCCAATATTTGGTTCAATCGTACAAAACGGAAAATTTGCAGATTGTGCCTTAGCGTTGGACAAGCAATTGAAAAGAGTTGACTTACCCACGTTAGGTAAACCTACAATACCACACTTTAGAGACATATTTTTTTTTTGGACATCAAAGATAAGAAAGAATGCTAAGATTCTAATGCGTTGAAAGATTAGCTGAATGATTTTTTCATGAATAAGAATCATCCGAATTTGTAATCTAAAATGGAATTTTGGCTAATTTTAGTCAACTAATTACCATTATGAATGCCATAAAGTACCTTTCCTTTATTGTCATAACTTTAATTCATTGCGTTTTATCTGCTCAACACAGCGCAATAAAAACGAGCCGAACAAAATTTATTCGAGATATATACACCGAAGCTTTAACGAAAGGTCATGCCTTTGAGGACCTTAGATTTTTATGTAAAGAAATTGGCGCGAGAATCACAGGATCAACCGAAGCACAGATGGCTATTGAGTGGGGACAAAAAAAAATGACCAGTTATGGTCTCGAAACAAGACTTCATGAAATACAGGTTCCACATTGGGAGCGAGGTACAAAAGAGGTCTTTTATATCAAAACCAGTGGCGGCGTTCACACCAAGCTAAGAGGACTTGCTTTAGGTGGCTCCGTAGGAACTAATGGAACACTAAGAGGCAATTTGATAGAATTTGAAAGCCTTGATGCCTTAAAAGCAGCATCACCAGCTCTGGTCAAAGGTAAAATCGTATTTGTAAACCAAGCCATGGATGCAAAACAAATTCAAACCTTTAAAGCCTATGGAGGCTGTTACCCATTGAGAGGAAATAGCGCTTCAATAGCGTCAGAAAAGGGGGCAATTGCTTCGGTTATTCGTTCCTTAGGGCTTGCCTCTGACCCGCATCCGCATACTGGCTCAATGTACTACGCAAATGGAGTTGATAAAATTCCTGCAGCCGCAATTTGTACTGCTGACGCCAATAAAATTCATGAACTATTCGATAGTAATCCCGAACAAGAAATAGAGTTAGTGATGGAGATGGACTGTAGGTCCTACCCTGATACCAAGTCTTACAATGTCATTGGAGAAATTAAAGGAGGAGAATATTCAGATGAAATCATAACTGTCGGTGGACATCTTGACTCTTGGGATACAGGAGAAGGGGCGCACGATGACGGTGCAGGCATCATACATTGTCTTGAAGCTTTTAGAATTCTTAAAAAAATGAATTATCAGCCTCAACATACCTTGAGACTGGTCTTCTTTATGAACGAAGAAAATGGAAATAAGGGTGGTAAAACCTATGCCAAATGGGTAAAAGAAAATCAAGAGAAACACTTTGCTGCAATTGAAAGCGATCGAGGTGGTTTTGCGCCAAGAGGATTTACTTGTGACGGCTCGGAAGAACAAGTAGAATGGTTAAAGTCATTGTCACCTATTTTTAAAGAATATGACCTTCATATTTTTGAAAAAGGTTATGGTGGTGTAGACATTGGGCCACTAAAAGAATCCTATCCAGGCATTCCACTCTTTGGTTTTGTGCCAGACTCACAACGTTATTTTGATATGCATCACTCTCCGAATGATGTATTTGAAAATGTAAACAAGCGAGAATTGGAACTCGGAGCTGCTGCTATTGCCTCCTTTATTTATGTTTTAGATCACAAAAGCCCTTAATGAGCCTGCGCTGAAAAACGAGGATCCTCAATATAAGGTTGCTTTTTCATGTAACGTATCTCAATACAGTAGAAACCAAACTCTTCAACCAGCTTGCCTTCTAAAAAGTAAATTCCTGAACCCGAAAAAGGATAGCGTTTTAAAGAACTTTGAAAATGTACAGTATCTATGACCAAACCGTCCTGATCTAAAAACATACCAAATGAGATTGCTTGACCCCTAGACGATTTAGAATTCTTGAGTGAAACCAAATAACCATAGGCTTGAACTACCTTACCCTTAAAAGAAGGAAATAACACTGGGCTACAATTAGACGCTACAGGCAATGCCAACAATTCAAACGGGCTGCACAAAGAAAAACCCATGAGCTCTAGATATTCAAAGTCTAATTCGAGAAGATGCTCCTTTAAAACAGGAAGCTTATTTGGCTTTGTAGAAGAAGCACTCAAGGGTAATAAAGATTGGTTGTTTTTGGGGGTTTTATCATGAAAAAAATGCGCGTGCCAAAGTAGCTCTTTTCTTGGAATACGGAAGCAACGCAATGCATCTATTCTGATGAGCAAAATAAGCTGCTCAAATGGAATATACACGCGGTCAAGTAATTCCTCAAAGCTTTTAAAATGACCGAAATCGCTTCTACATCGTACAATATTCCGAATTGTATTCCGCTCTACACCATTCACCAAATTGAATCCTAAAATCAAAACAACACCCTTTAACACCGATTGATAAGCGCCCCTTTGAATACATGGCGCCTCCACCCTAGCACCAAGCTTCCTAGCTTCATATATATAAAACTCCGTACGATAAAAGCCACCGAAATTATTAATACAAGCTGTCATGTACTCCAATGGATAATAAGCTTTAAGATATAAGCTTTGGTAGCTCTCGACTGCATAAGAAGCAGAATGACCCTTTGCAAAAGCGTATCCTGCAAAGCTCTCAATCTGATCCCATATGGATTTAATTAGCTCAAAACGGTATCCTTTATTGCCACAATTCTGGAAAAATTTTTCCTTAATGACCAGGAATTCACTGCGCGATCTAAATTTTCCTGACATTCCTCTGCGCAATACATCAGATTCGCCAAGGGTTAAGCCTGCAAAGTAATGTGCCACCTTAATGACATCCTCCTGATACACCATTACACCATAAGTCTCAGGCATAATCTTAAGTAAAAGAGGATGTGCTTTTTTACGCTCCTCAGGAAAACGATGTCGTAAAATGTAGGTACGCATCATTCCAGATTGTGAAACTCCAGGACGAATTACAGAGCTTGCTGCAACAAGTCCTAAGTAATTATTGACACTAAGTTTCGTCATTAGCATACGCATAGCTGGAGACTCGACGTAAAAACATCCTAATGCATCTGCCCTAGTCAAGAGCGCATTGATTCGCGGGTCATTCTTAAAAAAGGCTAAGTCATTAATATCTCGTGGTGGATTTTCAGGATGGTTCTTTACCGCAAGTGCCAAACCTTCTTGAATCTTTGCAAGCCCTCGCTGGCTCAATACATCGAACTTATACAGCCCTACATCTTCAGCTTCGAGCATGGAGAACTGGGTAGTTGGAAATCCTTTGGGAGGCAAAAAAGTAGCAGAAAACCAAGTCATTGGTTTTTCACTGATGACAATGCCTCCGGAATGAACACTCAAATAAGAGGGTAAGCCCTGAATATACTCACTATATTTCAGTACTAAAGCTGACAAGGTATCGTTAGGCTTCGCCTGCTTTATAGCGAGCTGATCTATTTCTGTTTTCGGTAAACCAAAAACCTTACCAAGCTCCCGAACCGTAGCCCTGTACTGGAAGGTATTATAAGTACACAATAAGGCTGCTGTCGGATACTTATCAAATATATAACGGACCACATCGTCTCGATCGTGCCAAGAGAAATCAATATCAAAATCAGGAGGACTCTTTCGCTCGGTATTCATAAAACGTTCAAAGTATAGATCGAGGTCTAGAGGATCCACATTTGTAATCCGAAGTAGATAAGCTACAATACTATTGGCTCCACTACCTCTACCGACATAAAAGTAATTTTTCGAACGAGCATATGAAGTAAAATCCCAGGTCATTAAGAAATAAGAAAGGTATTTTTTCTTTGCAATGATTTCAATTTCCTTCTCTATCCGTTCGACAATTTCATCTGTAAGATCTTTGTATCTTTGAGGGAGCCCTTCCAAACAAAGATTTCGTAGTAATAGCTCATCTTCAGCTTCACTTCCTGTAAAAGTCGCAGGATTTTGAGGCAGCGCTGCCTCACTAAAATCAAAAGCAATCCCACAATCCTTCAAAAGTGTAACGGTACGATCTAAAGCAATACTGAACGCATCGAATTTACATTGTAATGTATTAAAATCCATTAGATACCCACCTCTGTCACATTGTGCATCTTCGAGCTTAGAAAGTAAGGTGTTGTAATGCATCGCACGTAGTAAACGATGGGTATTATAATCACGCTGGTTTCTAAAAGACATAGCGGGAAGCACGAGTAATTTATGAGAATCTATATTATTTAACTTAATATTTATGTTACTAATGTTAAACAACTGAATATCAATATATTCATTTTCATTAAGATCCTGTTTTGGACCAGGAAAAGGATACGATACATAGCAATTACTAAGATGCGGAATACGGTCAGGAAAATCCATTTTACCATGCAGATACCTCGAGAGTAATACATTCAATTCGTGGAACCCCCTATTGTTTCGCGCAATGATTGTTGCTTTAAGCTCCATATCATTACGTAGTTCAACCCCCACGACTGCCTTTATTCCCTTCTCTTGGGCAGAACGCACGAATGATAGAGCGGCACCAGTAGAATTGATATCGGCCAGCAACAAAAAAGGATACCCTGTCTTAACCGCCCACTCAACGAGCTTTTCAGGTTGTAAAACACCGTATTTCAAGCTGTAGCAAGATTGTACTTTCATCTCTGACTAAAAAGCTTAAGATCTACGGTTGGCTAATAAGACTGGTGGTTCTCCATTAAAAGGATTCCATCCACCTATCGTCTTTGCCTCCATACCTATTGCCTTAATCACAGAGCGGTCTCCATATTTTAAACGAATACGGTCTAATGCATTGTATAAAGATGGGTAGTCAACAGTATCCCCAAACAAGCCTAGCTGATAATTCCCAGAAACCAAAGAGCTGTAACGCACTCCAATTAACCGAACCAATAGCCTTCTGCTAAAAGCACGTTCAAAGAGTTCTAGCACTATCGGAATCAACTCGTGATCTGCTGCCGTGTAAGGAATCTTTTTTTGAATGGTTTGGGTTTGAAAATCAGAATACCGTACTTTAACGGTAACACAACCGCTAAGCTTGTCTCCTCTACGAAGCTGGTATGCAAGGTTTTCAGCCATTGCAGAAAGAATTCCTTTAAGCCTAACTATATCGGTCGTATCTTGGTTAAAGGTACGCTCGGTTGAAATTGACTTTCGTTCATTGTGCTGCACTACAGGTGTTAAATCAATCCCATTTGCTTTTTTCCATATCCCCACACCATTTTTACCCATGATACGCTCCATCATTTCTACAGGCATTTCTTGAATAGGCTTTATGGTTCTAATGCCTAAATTACAAAGCGACTGATAGGTCTTGAGGCCTACCATCGGAATCTTACGTACAGATAGTGGACTCAAAAAATTCTTTTCATTACCATAATTAATCTGTATTTGGTTGTCAGGTTTCGCCTCGCCTGTCGCAATTTTAGATACTGTTTTGTTTTCTGATAAACCAAAAGAAATAGGCAAACCCGTTTCTTTAAGAATACGCTGACGAAGCTCTGAGCTATACTTGAGTACCCCATGAAAACGATCCATTCCTGTAAAATCAATATAAAACTCATCGATAGAAGACTTCTCATACAATGGCGAGGCTTCTTTAATGATGTCTGTAACCATCCTAGAGTATTTTGTATATGTTGAGGAATTTCCTTTGATTACAATTGCTTCAGGACAGCGTTGCTTGGCCATGCGCATTGGCATTGCGGAATGTATACCAAACTTTCGGGCTTCATAGCTACATGAGGCAACTACTCCGCGATCACTCGTGCCGCCAATTAGAATTGGCTTGTAGTTCAGACGACTATCTAGAAGACGCTCACAGGAAACAAAAAAAGTGTCGAGGTCCATGTGGACAATGGATCGTAATACAGGCATTTGTAACAGATTTAATGACTACTCAATAAAAACACTGCAAATCGTTGGAATACAAATATAATAATGATTAATAATTAATCAATAAAAAAGATTAAAATATAAACAAAAAAACGTACGAAATAATTTTATTGAGACAAACAAGATGACTCGAAATTTAAAATTATCTTTAAGGTCAACTATAAATAATTAAAACGTAAAAAATGGGTCCTTTAGCCATACTCCTTATTATCGTAGCCATTGCGATATTAATAATCATTAATGTATACAATACACTCGTAAAACTGAAAAATAACCGCGAGAATGCATTTGCTGACATTGATGTTCAGCTTAAACAGCGCCACGATCTCGTACCACAACTTATAGGTTCAGTTAAAGGATATATGGAACATGAAGCAGGTACATTGGCAGCCATTACAGAGGCCCGTAACAAAGCCATTGGTGCATCCTCAATAAATGATAAAATTTCAGCCGAAAAACAGCTAAGTTCAGCACTCAATGGATTCAACATCCAAGTAGAGGCATATCCAGACCTCAAGGCAAGTAGCAACTTTATGCAACTTCAAGAGGAGCTGTCTGATATTGAAAATAAGTTGGCTGCCACCCGAAGGTTCTTCAATTCGGCGACTAAAGAGCTAAATATTGCTGTTCAAAAATTCCCTAATGTATTGTTTGCAAATATGTTTGGATTTAAAAGCGAAGATATGTTTGACCTTGGCGAGACAGCTAGAGAAGACCTAAGCCAAGCGCCAGAGGTTAAATTCTAGAAGATGGAATACGTTGGGCTTCAACAGCAAATAACGAGCAATAACAGAAAATCCATTCTTCTTCTACTTGGTTTCCCTTCCATACTTCTTCTTGGGCTTTATATTGTATTGATATTTTTATCTACAGGAAATACCAACGAAGCGTTTCTTTCAGCAACTCCCTATGTGCTAGGGTTCACAGGGGTGTGGTTCGTCATTGCATTTTTCGGTCACTCTAGAATGATCAACTACGCTACTGGCGCCAAAAGCCTTGAGCGAAAAGAAAATATGCGGGTTTATAATCTTACAGAAAACCTCTGCATGAGTGTCGGTATGAAAATGCCAATACTTCGTATTATTGAATCACCTGCGCTCAACGCATATGCCAGTGGATTAAACGAAAAAAACCATACCGTTACGATAACTAGAGGCATTATCGATAAACTAGATGATGACGAACTCGAAGGTGTGATCGCACATGAACTGATGCACATTAGAAATAACGACGTACGTCTTTTAATCATAAGCATTGTTTTTGTAGGTATTTTCTCAGTTATATTTCAATCCGTTATTCGAGGCATATTACATGGAGGCAGAAGAAGAAACTCAAGAAAAAAAGATGGCAAAGGAGGTTTCATCATTACACTCGTGATTCTCTTAGTTTCACTGGCAATGTATCTTTTATCTATCTTTTTTAAATTCTCTATAAGTAGAAAGAGAGAATATCTAGCAGATGCAGGTGCAGCTGAAATGACTAAAAATCCACTTGGCTTAGCCAATGCACTTCGTAAAATATCGGGAAACTCATCACTGGATAACCTCAAAAATAATGATGTCAAACAAATGTTTATTGACAATGGGCCGGGAAAAAGAACACCGATTTTCATTTCGGAGTTAAAACTCATTAAATGGATAGCAGGAATTTTTGCTACCCACCCTCCGATCAAAAAGCGAATCGCCATACTAGAACAGTTTTAGCCAAAATAAATGAACAAATCACTATTATACCCTCTTTTTGTTATTCTCTTTCTTGGCAGTTGTAAAGCCCAAAAAACAGAGCGTATCGCTTTCTATAATGTGGAGAACCTATTCGACACAATCAATGGTCCAAACAATGATGAGGAATTTCTTCCAGACGGCAAAAAGCAATGGACGTTAGAACGATACAATGTCAAAATAAACCATATTAACGAAATTATATGCGACCTTAAAACTCCTATGGTTATTGGTTTGTGTGAGATAGAAAACAAGTTCGTCATGAATGATATTCGAAAAAGAAACAAAAAGCTGAAGCAATTCGGTATCGTTCATTTCAATAGCCTTGACGCAAGAGGAATAGATGTCGGCATTCTATTCAATTCTAAAAAGCTCAGCTTAATTGATAAAGGCTTTATTCGCTTCAACCTACCTGAACAAAAAACACCCACTTCAAGAGATATTGTTTGGGCAAAATTCTCCTACAAAAAAGAGGTCTTTTTTGCAATGGTTAATCATTGGCCAAGCCGACGTGGTGGAACGGAAAAAAGTGCTCCAAAACGTATCAAAGCATCTTTTGAAGCCTCAAAGTTTATTGATTCATTGCTTATGGATGATGCAAACGCGAAAATTATACTTATGGGAGATTTGAACGATTATCCCAGCAATAAATCGGTCCAGCAGCTAAAAAAAACCATGACACCTTGTATTACTCAAAAGTCGAACAAATATGGAGGGACAAACTGCTATAGAGGCGAATGGAACATACTCGACCACATCATGATTTCAGAAGGATTTAAAAATAAAAAACTAACCATTACACCCGAGTCGGGTAGGATCTATTCTCCCGATTATTTAATAACAGAATATAAAGGAAATAAAGTACCGTTCAGGACATACGGAGGTGACAAGTATTTGAATGGCTACTCAGATCACCTACCTGTTTACGTGGAGCTTAATTTTAATAAATAACTTGCTTAAACATAAAGATTCCAACCAAACTCATCAGCAATACGGCCTGATTTCAGATCACCCAGATACTTCTTGATTTTGTTTGAAAGCAAGCGTTCTTCTACTGGTGGAAGCATAAATTTCTCATCTTCATACCCAATCATCGCAATGGGAGCAATTGTCGCGGCCGTACCAGCACCAAAGGCATCTTTTAAGCTACCATTTCTTGCAGCTTCTATAATTTCAGCAACCGTGACCATTCTCTCCTCCACTTCGACATTCCATTTCTCGGCAATCTCGAACACGCTTCGTTTTGTAATTCCTCTTAAAATCGTATCCTGATTTTCATCCGGTGTAATTAGCTTATTTCCTATTTGAAATACGATATTCATTGTACCAGATTCCTCAATATATTTATGCTCGGCTGCATCTGTCCAAATAAGTTGATGGTATCCTTCATTTTGCGCTTGTAATGCAGGATACATGGATGCTGCATAATTACCCGCTGCCTTAGCACCACCAACACCACCTAATGCCGCACGGGTATATGACTTTTCAATCTTAACATTTACTGGCTCTGAATAATATTGACCAACAGGGGTTGTGATAATCAAGAACTTATATGTTCTTGAAGGTCTTATGCCAACTAGTTCATCAGTAGCATACATAAATGGCCGAATATAAAGTGAATGCCCTTCTCGGAAGGTGACCCACTCATTATCCAAAGCTACTAGCTGTCGAATGGCTTCTACAAATAGGTCCTCTGGAATGGTTGGCATGCACATGCGCTCAGCCGACTTATTGAACCTTCTCGCATTCATATCCGGACGAAAGAGAACTACCTCATTGTTTACAGTCCTATTCGCCTTTAAGCCTTCGAAAATTGCTTGTCCATAATGGATCGCAGACATCGCTGGGTGCATAGATAAATTCGCGAAAGGAACAATCTCCCCTTGCCCCCAAGAACCGTTGTCATACTCCATAAGAAACATATGGTCAGAGAAATTCTTTCCGAAATCAAGATGGTCCCAATCAAAATATTTTATCTTTGATTCAGAGGTCTTGGTTATAGGAAATGTATATAAATCTGTAGACATATATTGTTGAATTAAGGGGTACAAAAATACATTTATTATGCGGATTATTCAAGGTAATTGAAGCAAAAATTATACCTAAGTAAAAAATTCAATCGAATCAATGGATTCACCACGAAAAATTCTTAAAAAAAATTGGGGTTATGAAGATTTCAGGCCAGGACAGAAAGAGATTATCGATGATCTTTGTGCCGAGCATGACGTATTTGCATTACTTCCAACAGGTGGTGGTAAATCAATTTGCTATCAGGTTCCAGGAATCTTAAAGAAAGGACTGACGATTGTTATTTCTCCGCTAATATCATTAATGCAGGACCAAGTCAATCAGCTCATAAAAAATGGATTACAAGCTGCAGCATTGTACAGTGGGATGAGCTACAGAGAAATTGACATTACCCTCGACAATGCACGATTCGGCAAATACAATTTCTTATATCTTTCCCCTGAAAGGCTCGAGACACAAATTTTTATCCAACGATTCAAAGCCATGGAGGTCTCACAGATCATTATCGATGAAGCACATTGTATTTCTCAATGGGGTCATGATTTCCGACCATCTTACACGAGAATAGCTGCACTAAGAACTTTAAAACCCTCTGTTCCATTTGCTGCATTCACAGCAACAGCAAATGAAAAGACACAATCAGATATTATTGATCAACTTGAATTAAAGAATGTAAAGCTTCACAAAGCTTCCTTTCATAGACCGAATATAGCATATCGTGTATTTCACTCAAACAACAAAAAAGTGAGAGTCCTGGAGCTATGCTCGAGTCTTCAAAATAGTTCAGGAATCGTTTACTGCCAAACAAGACGAAGTGTTCGGGAGATAAATTCGATGCTCTCAAGCGAAGGAATAAGCTGCGCGATGTATCATGGAGGTATGAATAATACCGAGAGATCAGCCACAATGAAGTTATGGATGCAAGGCCAAACAAAAGTCATCATTGCAACTAATGCATTTGGGATGGGAATAGACAAAGCAGATGTTAGGTATGTCATCCACTACGAAATGAGCGACTCGATTGAAGGATACTTTCAAGAGGTCGGCAGAGGAGGAAGAGATCAAGCTAAGGCAATTGGCTTCGCTTTATATAACTCCGAAGATGAAAATAAACTGAGAGAAAATATAACGACCAAATTCCCAAAAAAGAGTGAAATCGCAGAGCTGTACAGTAATTTATTCCAACACTTTAAAATTGCCTACGGGGACGGTAAAGACCAAGTCGTTGAAATGAATATTCAAAATTTTGCCAGTAACTATAAAACTGCCCCTCTACTCACCTATCATGGTCTCAAAATATTAGAACTCAATGGAGATTTAGCCATGTCGGAATCAGTGTTTCACCCTTCAAAAATAAAGATAATCGTCGGAATTACAGAGCTTTACAACTTTGAAATACAATATCCTGCATTCAAAAAACTATCAAACTACCTCATACGAAAACTTCCTGGAGTTTTCGACAGGTATAAACGTATCGATATTGACGAAATATCAAAAACGCTTAAATTGAGTAAAACCCATATTGAGAAGCAACTGGAGCAGTTGAATAAATTCGGGTTATGTGATTTCATTAAAGCCTCAAAAGAGCCAACAATAACCTTTTTAAGAGCACGAGCACAAAACGACACCTTCCTTCTTCATCCAAGTGTTTACGGGCTTAGAAAAAAGAATTATCAGGCACAAATTGATTCTGTAATTCAATTTTTGAATGAAGAAAATTGCAGAAGCCAAAAACTACTTTCCTATTTTGGTGAGGAAGCAGAAAAATGCGGAAAATGTGACCGTTGCATCACAGAACAAAGCAAGGATAAAGAGGATGCTGAATTGTTTCTAAAGTTGATGGACAAACCTACTACCATTTCAATTCTAATGAATCAGACAGGATTTAGTGAAGCATCCGTGATGAATAATTTAGACTATTTACAAGAGGAAGAAAAAATAGAATTCCAAGGACCCTGGATTACAGCAAAATGAGCAATGCATCTAATATCATTACGGATGCATGCGATTTCCGAGCATAATCAGAAGTGCACCCAAAACCAAAAGAACCACGTACAGGTGGCCATAAGGTATATACCTTAGGGTTTCAAGCTGACTCGAATATTGCCCACTAAGCTTTTGAAAACCCAAAACCAAAAGAAATCCCGATACAACGGCCATAACCCTACCTATGGTCGTGACAAATTGTTTCACCTAAAGCAAGACTTACTTTTTCAGATCAATGATCAAGCCACCACCAGAACCGACAACCTGAGGCATTTTCCCATCCCATCTTTGGGCCTTTAAATACTCAATGTACTGTGGAGATTTTCTCAATTGCTCCTGCTTGATTTTTATGGACTGTGCCTCAGCAGTTGCACGAATAATTGTTTTCGCAGAGTCCCCTTTAGCCGTTGCAATTTTAGCAGCAGCTAGATACTCCTGCTCCTGTTTCTTTTGCTCTGCTGTAAGGTTTTTTTGTTTTTGAGTTTCCTTATTTGTAATCTCTGTGGCGATATTCTGCGGAAGGTTTACATCAGAAATTTCAACGTAGTGAAATACAAGAAAATTTCCTTTAAAATCCGCGACTAAAATCTCCTCGATTTCTCCCTCTAAAGCTTCTCGTTTCGATGAATAAACTTCTTGATAGGTATAACGCCCTACGACATCTTTAATTGCTCCTTTTACCTTATCATCAATAAATTGAATATACCCGATTCCGTGTTTGAGATGTAACTTAGCAGCATTTCCTTTTTTAACTGAAAAATTCACCGCTACCTCAACAGAAATATCGGTTCCATTTACGTCCATGACTGTGGATTCGTAAGATTTCGACTGCTGCAAAATGTTATACGTGATGATATCATTCCAAGGTGGGATGAAATAGGTTCCCTCAGTGTAGCTAGATTCAACGTCAACTCCTCCTCCGTATGGGCGATAAGCAAAACCTTCCTCACCTGGATCAACATCCATCCAAGACATAAATAGTATGCTTAATATAATGAGGCCTGCTATGCTAAGGCCAACTGATTTCAATGTACTTTTCAAATTCATTTTATTCTTTTTCTTTTATTAAATAATTGTAGGCATAATATATCGTTATTGCATTAAATGCAAGGGCTAAAACTTTTATGATAATCGGTAACTTAATGATGTATCGACCCGTTATAATAACGACAAGAGTTATCAAAAAATACCCTAAAAAACGGTAGAGTGTTCTTTTTTCCATACTATTTTACTTCAATAATTTTTATTGCCTAAATATCGATTAAATGCAATAAAATTTAGTGTATAAATGTACTACATATTCAGCAAATAAATAGATAATTTAACACAAATTAAAACTAGCCAATTCCATTAAAAGGAGAGGAATCCTGATGCAAGCGAATTGCCTTTCGCGCAAAACGAAAACTATAAAATAAACATGCGAAAAATCCAAGGATTTGAAGAGCGGGATGAATGCCTGGATACATGAGTACAAAATCGTAAATGCCGTGTAGAAGCGATGCTAGAAGTAAACCTTTAAGTACTGCAGCACTGGTGCCGAAACTCTTTTGAACCCCCATATAATACCCCATAACAATGGCAAACACAGCATGCATGGGTACGGCCGTGAACATACGAAGCCAGCCCGTAGAGGCACCAGAGGCGGACACGTAGAGTATGTTCTCAAGCGTTGCAAAGCCCATAGAAACCATCACACAATACACAATCCCATCAAAAGGTTCGTTGAAGTCATCCTTCTTGTAGGCATAGAAACGCACAAAAATAAATTTGCTAAACTCCTCTACGAGTCCAATACCTACAACACAAGAAATAAAGGAAAAAATAAGATTGGAACTCGTAGGTTCAAAACCAAAAAAATAAGTCCCCAACCGAGATAAAAGTAATGTTGGCACAACACTAAACACCCCTAGAATGAAACTTACCAAGAGAAGCTTTATGGGTTCCTTCTCATATTTGTCTTTGAAGTAAATATAAACACATATGGCAATACCCGGTGCGATCGCCAATGCAAGAAGGTATAGACTCATAGCCCGTTCTGTTTAAAAAATGAAAATACAAATAAACTCATTCAATTGATTTATCTACAACTGTACGAATTTAAATTATTTAAAGGATGTTAGAGAACAATTCAAATACATTAGGATTAACAAACCTCTTAAACTTAAAATTTAAATAACCTATCTGAAAATTAAATAACTTTAAGCAAATAAATCTTTGCTTTATTTTGAAGTATCTAATTTTTGTTTCTTTTCTATTTATTCTGCCTTGGATTTCCCAAGCTCAATTTGCAATTTCACCAAACATATCTGTATCTGTACCCACAGGAGTATTGGGAATAGTCATGAAAAGGTCTCCATGCCTAAAACTTGAGTTTGTTGAAGACTTTGATAACAAATGGAGGCGCAGACACATGGGGAGCATAACATATTTCATCCCTAGGAGGGATACTTTTAATATTTACTCGATTAGTGGAACTTACGTTACACCAAGTACCCAAACTTTTAATTTATTTGTGGATCTGTTTTATGGCTATGGTATTGATTATCGAATTATGCAATTTAAAGATTTTAAGCTTTACGCTGGCTTAGGTGTTTTGGGTGGATTAACAATTAGAGATTACCGCGCCGGTGGCTATTCAGAATTTCAAGTGCTTTATAATATGGGAGCATCAGGACGGACAGGATTAGAATTTTCTTTTAAGAATCAAGCAGTATTTATTGAACTTAGCAGAAACTATTATTTCAACTCTGAAAAGGCAATTATTGATTATAATAATATTGGAGCAGGCATTCGATTTCTAATCCCTTAGATGTAACATAATAAACCATGAAAAAAACAATATTTTTATTTTCGACTGTGGTGTTCCTTTTGGAAGGTTGTGTGAAATGGGAGCGGAACTATGAAGACTATTTTCCTCAATTAACAGTCAGTGCAGAAGTCCAATCAGATGGAAGTGTGCTTTTAACAGCAACAATTGAAGAATGGGGCACTTTGAATACGATTGGTGTAGGTTTTGCATTTAGTGAATCAGAAGATTTTGGCATTGATGAAAACCAATTATTAGCAACCAATCAAATAGGAGATAATATTTTCACGGCTTTGTATTCTAAAAATAATTTTGACCCTTTAAAAACATACTATTTTAAGAGCTGGGCAATTACGGACGCTATCTACTCAATAAGTTCGGTGTGCTCGCTTGATAATGTTGAGGCTATTCCCATAGACGGGCCTTGCACATATCCCAACAATTACTTTTTTATGCTTAATTCAGCAGAAAATGTCTACTCAGTGGACCCGTGGTATAACGATTTTTATGTGAATTCAGTCGTTGCAAATGCTTCGAATACCCGCATTACATTTACTTTTAACAGCGCATTTGGACTACCGAATACTGGCATTTATACTACAACAAATGATGATGTTCCAGATAATGACTTTGTCAAAGTGAAATTGGACAGACTTGGTGGAAGCACCTTTATCAGAACGTTAGAGCCAGGTCAAAACGTCTACATCAACAGGACATCGCCTACCTCATGGACTATAGAATACTGCTCCGCGGAATGGGTATTTAATTCTACCACGACATTAGAAAGTAGCGCGTACATAACATTCTAAAATCATTTTTTATTGATGATGTTTGTTTTATTTTGATGCCGAAAAATATAATTAAATTTTGTAGCTTTCCTTATGCGCTATCAAATACTCCTCTCAAGCATTTTGTTATATATTAACCTCAACGCACAAGAACAACTTGTAGTCAGAACAGCTCATCCTGAACAATTTGATTCAAAGTTGTATTCAATTCAATATCTAAGCAATAATTATTTCCTTCTATCTTCCGAAAATAATGTAGAAATAAATCCAAATTGGGAGTTCTCAATTGAACCAAAAACAGCGGAATCCCACATAAGCTTTGAGACCAATCAACTTCTGATTAGAACAAGAACTGATCTCAACCATGAACAAGAAAGCGCTTTAAAAAAATTTGGTACCTGTCAAAAAAACAAACACAATGGTTCACTCTACTTAATTCATACCGGCGAAAAAGAAATTAACGGAGTGAGAAATAAAAAATCAAAACTTAAATGTTTGGATTTTATTAAAACTGTTCAAATCAATCAATACTTTACATTAAATGACTGCTCAAACGACCCTCTTTATCCCCGTCAATGGTATTTGGAAAATACGGGGACGCCAATTCAATATAACGGAACACCTGGAGCCGATGTCCAAATCAATGATGCATGGAATATTTCAAAAGGAACCGACATTATTGTTGCTGTGCTCGATAGTGGAATCGATACGCTGCATCCAGAATTTACGGGTAGACTCTTACCTGGCTTTGATGCTTTTGCCACAGATAGCATCAATACAAATGGTTATCCATTTCTTAATTTGAATGAAAATGCGCACGGTACTGCATGCGCTGGAATAATCGGTGCTGCGCAAGACAATGAAATTGGTATTAGCGGAATTGCACCCGAGAGTAAACTTGTTCCTGTTAGAATTTTCTTTTACATCGAGCTCAACAACCAGGTTGTTCCATTTACGAACATGAATGCCCTACTAACGGGTTCAGCATACGCATGGAATACAATTGGTGCAGATATCGTAAGTTGTTCTGCAGGGCTAACTGAAGAATTTATCGACCTCTTGACCATAGATACAACGATTTGCAATGAAGAGCTTCTTATGGCACACACAGAGGGGCGCAATGGAAAGGGAACAAGCATGTTTTTTTCAGCAGGCAATGAAAACAGTCCAAATGTCTTGTGGCCTGCCAATTTAGATAAAACTATTGCTGTTGGTGCAAGTGACATGTGTGATACGCGAAAACGGCCGAATGACTGCTCAGGTGAGAATTGGGGAAGTGATTACGGCGAAACACTCGACCACGTTGCACCCGGAGTTAAAATTGCGACCTGTGATATTTCAGGAACTCCAGGGTATGCAGGAAACGACTATGCTTTAACCTTTAATGGAACGAGCGCCGCCTGCCCTATTGCTGCAGGAATTGGCGCACTTTTGCTTGGAGAAAACCCGGCACTAACCTCAGACGAGGTCCGTCACCTATTAAACATTACAAGCGAAAAAGTAGAGCCTTACATATATGATAGCATCAATGCTGATGGGAGCTGGAACGAGGAAGTCGGTCATGGCCGCATCAATGCATACTTAGCCCTGACACAAGCTTTTAATGCCTCTGTTCAAAATATGGAACCGACAAGCTTGGAACTCTACCCCAACCCAGCACGGAATTACATATGTCTGAAAGGTGTAAAAAACGATACCCAATATACCATTAAGGATAGTTTCGGAAGACTATGCCTAGAAGACCGTTTAAGTGAATCAGCAAACATTTTGATTGACAAACTGAAGCCAGGGTTATACTTTATTGAGACAAAGGGTCAGGTTCTGAAATTTCAAGTACAATACTAAACCATGAAACGATTTAGTTCTTTTAAAGAATTTTACCCTTACTATCTCGAGGAGCACAAGCTGCCGCGCACTAAACTATTTCATTTCATCGG
>CAJWAO010000049.1 GCA_913020765.1 uncultured Flavobacteriales bacterium
AGGGTAACACAAACGGATACTCCCTTCGCTTTTTCACCTACCCTTATTGAAGCAGCATTGCCTAGCAAACAGCAGGTCATCGATGCAATAAAACAAGTTTTGTACGCCTAATATCTGAGGTAAAACAAGGAATTTAGTACCTCGATGAGAAATGTGATTAAAAAAAAATCTTTTTTTTTCTTTTAACCTTGTGTAATAAATAAAATTGAGTAACTTTGCACCCCTCAAAGTGCGTTTGAGGTATTTTATTTTATTTACAATTAAGAGTATTTTATGCCAACTATTCAACAATTAGTTCGCAAAGGGAGAACTGCGGTAGTTAAGAAATCCAAATCTGCTGCACTTGATTCATGTCCGCAGCGTAAAGGTGTATGTGTAAGAGTATATACAACAACACCGAAGAAGCCAAATTCAGCAATGCGGAAAGTGGCAAGAGTTCGCCTTACGAACGGTAAAGAAGTTAATGCTTATATCGGAGGAGAAGGTCACAATCTACAAGAACATTCCTTGGTATTAGTAAGAGGTGGAAGAGTCAAAGACCTTCCTGGAGTCCGTTATCACATCGTTCGCGGTGCTGAGGATACAGCGGGTGTTCAAGGAAGAACGCAAAGAAGATCTAAATACGGAACGAAACGTCCGAAGAAGTAATAAATTCAATAACCTTTATTATTTAATATAATGAGAAGAAGAAAGGCCAAAAAAATTGCGATTCTACCAGATCCAAAATTTAATGACGTTGTCGTTACAAAATTTGTAAACAACCTTATGTTTTCTGGTAAGAAGAGTTTAGCATTCCGAATTTTTTATGATGCCATTGATATGGTTAATGAAAAAGTAGACGACCAAGAGGGGCTAGATGTCTGGAGGAAAGCTATTGAAAATATAACACCAAGCGTAGAGGTGCGTAGTAGAAGAGTCGGAGGGGCAACCTTTCAAATTCCTACACCCGTTCGTGAGGGAAGAAAAGCATCCCTAGCTATGAAATGGCTTATAGGATATGCAAGAAAAAGAAACGAAAAAACCATGGCTCAGAAATTAGCCGCGGAAATTATTGCTGCCGCAAAAGAAGAAGGTGCTGCTTATAAAAAGAAAGAGGACACCTTAAGAATGGCAGAAGCGAATAAAGCATTTTCACACTTTAGATTTTAAACCATGGCTAGAGATCTTAAATACACAAGAAACATTGGTATCGCAGCTCACATTGATGCTGGAAAAACGACCACAACCGAAAGAATCCTATATTATGGTGGTGTAAGTCACAAGATTGGTGAGGTCCATGATGGTGCAGCTACAATGGATTGGATGGAGCAAGAGCAAGAGAGAGGTATAACTATCACCTCTGCAGCAACTACGTTAAATTGGGATTATCGAGGGCAACAGTATCACATGAATATCATTGATACACCTGGACACGTTGATTTTACTGTTGAAGTGAACCGATCATTGCGTGTTCTCGATGGTCTAGTTTTCTTGTTTTCTGCCGTCGACGGTGTTGAACCGCAATCAGAAACCAATTGGAGATTAGCCAATAACTACAATGTTCCAAGAATCGGTTTTGTTAATAAAATGGATCGACAAGGTGCAGATTTTTTGAACGTATGTGCACAGGTTAAAGAAATGTTGGGAAGTCATGCACTCCCATTGCAGATTAACATTGGTGCGGAGGATGACTTTAAAGGTGTTGTAGACCTTATCAACTTCAAAGGAATTGTCTGGAATGAAGAGGACATGGGAATGACTTTTAAAGAAATTGATATTCCAGAGGACATTATTGACGATGCGAGAAAATTGCGAGGTGAATTACTTGAGGCTGTCGCTGAATTCGATGATACACTAATGGAAAAGTATTTCGAAGATGAAAATTCATTGACCGAAAGAGAAATTCTAGATGCCTTGAGAGAGGCGACAATATCTGGTAAAGTGGTTCCTATGATGTGTGGTTCTGCATTTAAGAATAAAGGTGTACAAGCTATGCTTGATATGGTAATGGAAATTTTACCTTCACCTCTCGATATTGAGGGTATTAAAGGTGTTAATCCTAAAACAGACGAAGAAGTTATTCGTAGGCCATCATTTGACGAACCTTTTTCAGCATTGGCATTTAAAATTGCCACTGACCCATTCGTTGGACGTTTATGTTTTGTCCGAGCCTACTCTGGAAAATTAGATGCTGGTTCTTATGTTTACAATACACGTTCTAACAATAAAGAAAGAATCTCAAGAATTTTCCAAATGCACGCCAAAGAACAAAAGCAAGTGAAAGAACTTGGTGCTGGAGACATTGGAGCAGTTGTTGGATTTAAAGACATTAAAACGGGTGATACTTTATGCGCTGAGAATGCGCCTATCATTCTTGAGTCAATGGAATTTCCTGATCCAGTTATCGGAGTGGCTATCGAGCCTAAAACGCAAGGAGATACTGACCGTTTGTCTGTCGGTCTTCAAAAGTTAGCTGAAGAGGATCCTACCTTCCAAGTAAAAACAGACGAGGAATCAGGTCAAACAATTATTTCTGGAATGGGCGAGCTTCACTTAGAAATAATTATTGATCGATTGAAGCGAGAATTTAAAGTAGATGTGAACCAAGGTGCCCCACAAGTAACTTATCGCGAAGATATTACAGGAGCAACAGAGCATCGTGAGGTATACAAAAAACAAAGTGGTGGGCGTGGAAAGTTCGCCGATATTCTTGTGAAAATCGAGCCTCAAGAAGAACAAGAAAAGTCAGGATTGGAATTTGTAAACTCCATAAAGGGTGGAAATATTCCGAAAGAATTTATTCCGTCAGTTGAGAAAGGTTTTAAAGAATCTATGAAAACTGGTGTACTTGCAGGTTTCCCTGTCGAGGCAATGAAAGTTGAACTGATTGATGGTTCTTTCCATGCAGTAGATTCGGATCAACTCTCTTTCGAACTTGCAGCTAAAATGGCATATCGCGAGGCAATGAAAGCTTGTGCACCAATTCTATTAGAACCTATAATGAAAATTGAAATCGTTACCCCTGAAGAAAATATGGGTGATGTTGTTGGAGATTTGAATCGTAGAAGAGGTATGATGAAGGGAATGGACGACAAAAATGGCGCTAAAGTTTTGAAAGCAGACGTGCCCTTATCGGAAATGTTTGGATATGTAACACAATTAAGAACAATTACTTCGGGTAGAGCCACGTCCTCAATGGAATTTTCACATTATTCAGAGGCACCTAAGAATGTTGCACAAGATGTTATTGATAAAGCCAACGGAAAAGTAGTTGCATAATTTTTAAGAAATAAAAAATGAGTCAGAAAATACGCATTAAATTAAAATCTTACGACCACAACTTGGTTGACAAGTCGGCTGAAAAGATCGTAAAAACTGTAAAATCTACCGGTGCTGTAGTTAGTGGTCCTATCCCACTACCAACACACAAAAGAATTTACACAGTATTGAAATCTCCACATGTCAATAAAAAAGCAAGAGAACAATTTGAATTGTGCGCTTATAAAAGACTAATGGACATCTACAGTAGCTCTTCGAAGACGGTGGACGCTCTAATGAAGCTAGAGCTGCCAAGTGGAGTTGATGTAGAAATTAAAGTTTAATAATATAAAACGAAAAACATGCCAGGAATAATTGGACGAAAAATCGGAATGACTAGCATCTACAGTGCCGAGGGTAAGGCATTACCATGCACAATGATAGAAGCTGGTCCTTGTGTCGTTACTCAGGTGAAGACACAAGACAGAGATGGTTACGAAGCTGTTCAGCTTGGGTTTGGAAGTAAAAAAGAAAAAAATACACCGAACGCATTACAAGGACATTTCAAAAAAGCCAAAACCACGCCAAAATCAGCACTCGCTGAATTTTCAGACTTTGAAGACCTAAGCTTAGGTGATACTGTAAATGTTGAAATCTTCACTGAAGGAGAATACGTTAATGTCTCAGGAACTTCTAAAGGTAAGGGTTTCCAAGGGGTTGTGAAAAGACATAATTTCGCCGGTGTTGGTCAAGCGACACACGGACAGCACAACAGACTTCGAGCTCCAGGTTCAATTGGTGCGGCCTCCTACCCTGCTAAAGTTTTTAAAGGTATGAGAATGGCCGGTCAAATGGGTAATAAAAAAGTCACTGCTGAGAACCTTCAAGTTCTGAAAGTAATCGCAGACAAAAACATTCTTATCGTTAAAGGTTCTGTACCAGGAGCCAATGGTTCAACCCTAACAATTGTAAAGTAATGAAACTAAAAATATACGACGCGAAAGGTTCAGCTACTGATAAGTCAGTAAATCTATCTAAAGATGTTTTTGGAATAGAGCCAAACGATCATGCAATATACTTAGACGTTAAGCAGCACCTTGCCAACAAAAGACAAGGTACGCACAAAGCAAAAGAGAGAAGTGAAATCGCTGGATCAACTAAAAAGATTAAAAAACAAAAAGGTACTGGTGGGGCAAGAGCAGGAAACATCAAGTCAGGTACAAGAGTTGGTGGAGGAAGAATTTTCGGTCCTAGACCAAGAAACTATCATTTTAAGTTGAACGTAAAACTTAAAAGACTTGCTAGAAAATCTGCATTTTCTGTTCAAGCTAAAAATAAGTCGATCATGGTGTTGAATGACTTGTCAGGACTCACTGAAAAAACAAAAGATTTTAAAGCACTTATATCCTCATTAAAACTAGAGAATGAAAAAGTACTTTTCATACTTGGCAATAAGAACGATGCAGCCTATTTAGGTTCAAGAAACCTGAAAAAAGTAAAGGTCGTTACTGCTGACTCATTTAATACTTATGATGTTTTAAATGCGTCTAAAGTTATTGTGTCTTCAGAAAGTATTAAACAAATTGAAAAGATTCTTAACTAAGAGCCATGCAAAATTTACAAGGAATAATTAAAAAACCAATCATAACTGAGAAAGCTTCAATGCTTTCCGAGGATATGAACAGATTTACATTTGAGGTAATTCAAACAGCCAACAAAATTGAAATCAAGAATGCTGTAGAGAAAATGTATGGCGTTCAGGTTACTAAAGTACGAACTGCAAACTTCGGTGGTGGTAAGGCTTCAATGAAATATACGAACAAAGGAATCGTTCGCGAATCAGCAAGAAAATGGAAAAAAGCCATTGTTACAGTTGCCGATGGAGAAACGATTGATTTATTTAATAACTATTAACGACTAAGAAAATGAGTCTTAAAAAGTTTAAACCAACAACACCAGGACAAAGACACAAAGTGGCTTTGCAGTTTGGAGAGGTAACCAAATCGACTCCTGAAAAATCTCTTCTTTCAAAGAAGAAAAAATCAGGTGGTAGAAACAATGACGGAAAAATGACCATGAGACATATCGGTGGTGGTCATAAGCAAAAATACCGTGTTGTCGATTTTAAAAGAAATAAATTCGATATACCCGCAACAGTAAAAGGAATTGAATACGACCCAAATAGAACTGCCAATATTGCGCTTCTTTACTACGCGGATGGAGAAAAAAGATACATTATAGCTCCAAATGGTCTAAAAGAAGGAGACAAGGTATTATCGGGTAAAAATGCCACGCCGGTAGCTGGAAATGCCATGTACCTATCTGATATTCCTTTAGGAACAATGATTCATAATATTGAACTGCAGCCTGGTAAAGGAGGTTCCATCGCAAGAGGAGCTGGAACATACGCCCAGCTTAATGCTAGAGATGGTAAATACGCAATTATCAAAATGCCATCAGGTGAAACTAGAATGATTTTAATCACATGTTTGGCGACGATAGGATCTGTCTCAAACCCTGAGCACAACCTAACGGTATCAGGTAAGGCAGGTAGAACAAGATGGTTGGGTAGAAGGCCTAGAGTTAGACCAGTTGTCATGAATCCTGTGGACCATCCAATGGGTGGTGGTGAAGGAAAAAATTCTGGAGGTCACCCAAGATCTAGAAATGGAATTCCAGCAAAAGGATACAAAACAAGAGCGAAGAGTAAATACTCTGACAAGTTTATTATTGAAAGAAGAAAAAAATAGAAATTAGGATATGAGTCGTTCATTAAAAAAACCGCCTTTCGTTCATTACAAACTAATGAAAAGAGTAGATGACGCGAAAGCAGCAAACAGTAAGTCAGTAATCAAAACATGGTCTAGAGCATCTACAATTACTCCGGAGTTTGTAGGATTGACATTTGCTGTGCACAATGGAAATAAATTCATCCCTGTTTTTGTAACAGAGAACATGGTAGGGCACAAATTAGGAGAATTTGCACCAACGAGGAACTTCAGAGGTCACGGTGGTAAAAACAAAAAATAATTATGGGAGCAAGAAAACGATTAAGAGCGGAAGCACTAAAAGCTGAGAAGAAAGCTGTAGCAATCGCACAATTAAGAAAATCACCGATATCTCCGAGAAAAATGAGATTAGCGGCAGATTTAATTCGTGGAGTTGAGGTCAATAAAGCCTTAAATATCCTACAATTTAGCAGCAAAGATGCAGCAAAAAGCCTAGAAAAACTCCTGAGGTCTGCCATTGCAAATTGGGAGCAAAAAAATGAAGGTGCAGATATCAGTGAGGCATCATTGATGGTTACGAGAATTGAAGTTGGTGGTGGAGCAATGCTTAAAAGAATCCAGCCAGCACCCCAGGGAAGAGCACACAGAATTAGAAAAAGATCAAATCACGTTACCATCGTAGTCGGTGGAGCTAAATAATTGAAGAAATGGGACAGAAAACAAATCCAATTGGCAATAGACTAGGTTACATCCAAGGTTGGGAATCAAACTGGTTTGGTGGTTCAAATTACGGTGATAAAATCGTAGAGGATGATAAAATCAGAAGATACCTTAAGGCTCGTTTGGCTAAAGCGAGTATCTCCAAAATAATCATCGAAAGAACCTTAAAGTTGGTTACTGTGACGATTAATACGGCTCGTCCAGGAGTAATTATAGGAAAAGGTGGTCAAGAAGTTGACAAGTTGAAAGAAGAACTTAAAAAGCTAACGAAGAAGGAAATTCAAATCAACATTTTTGAAGTTAAAAGACCAGAGCTGGATGCAAGATTAGTAGCTGATGCAGTAGCTCGACAACTAGAGGCACGTATCTCTTTTAGAAGAGCAATCAAAATGGCCATCGCTGGAACCATGAGAATGGGGGCTGAAGGAATTAAAATTAAAATTTCTGGTCGTTTAAATGGTGCTGAAATGGCTCGTTCTGAAATGTACAAAGATGGAAGAACTCCACTCCACACATTTAGAGCAGATATTGATTACGCTTTGGCTGAGGCACACACTACTTACGGAAGATTAGGTATTAAAGTATGGATTTGTAAAGGTGAAGTGTATGGTAAGAGAGATTTATCTCCGAATATCGGTATGACATCGGGTTCAAAGTCTGGAGGAATGAGAAAACCAGGCATGCCTAACAGAAAGAAAAAATAATATTAGAATAAAGCACAATGTTACAGCCTAAGAAAACAAAATTTAGAAAAGCGCAGAAAGGTAGAAACCGCGGAATGGCGCATAGAGGTTCTACAATTGCATTTGGTTCGTTTGGTTTGAAGTCACTTGAGCCAGGATGGATCACTTCAAGACAAATTGAAGCATCGAGGATCGCTGTCACGAGATATATGAAGCGTGAAGGAAAAGTTTGGATTCGAATTTTTCCAGACAAACCGGTAACATCAAAGCCAGCAGAGGTGAGAATGGGTAAAGGTAAAGGTGCTCCAAGCCACTGGGTTGCTGTCGTGAGACCTGGAAGAATTCTTTTCGAGGCAGACGGTGTTCCTTATGAAATCGCTAAAGAGGCATTGAGGTTAGCCGCACAGAAATTACCCGTTAAATGTAAATTTATCGTACGCAATGATTTTGTGGTACCTGTAAAATAAGACTATGACACAACAAGAAATAATAAAACTATCTGACGAGGATTTGAAGAATCGTTTGACGGACTTCCAGTCACAAATGGAAACCTTAAAACTAACGCATAAAATGGCGCCAATTGAGAATCCTTTGAGAATTAGAAGTATGAGAAAATTAATCGCTAGGTTGAATACAGAAGCGACGAAAAGAAAAGCACAAGCTTAAAAATTATTGCCAAATGGAGAAGCGAAATTTAAGAAAAGAAAGAGTTGGGGTTGTTACCAGCGATAAAATGGACAAATCTGTTGTTGTTGCCGTAGAGCGTAAGGTAAAACACCCTAAGTATGGGAAATTTGTGAAGATGACTTCCAAATTTGTTGCTCACGACGAAACAAACGATTGCAATATCGGAGATACTGTTAAAATAATGGAGTCTCGTCCGTTAAGCAAAAATAAGAACTGGAGATTAGTAGAAATACTCGAAAGAGCTAAATAACTTGTAATGATACAAACAGAATCAAGACTAGGAGTAGCGGATAATTCAGGAGCCAAAGAAGTTTTATGTATTCGCGTCTTGGGTGGCACGAAAAGAAGATATGCTTCAATTGGTGACAAAATCGTGGTCACAGTAAAAAGTGCGATGCCGAATGGCCAGGTGAAAAAAGGAACTGTTCAGAAGGCGGTTGTGGTTAGAACGAAAAAAGAAATCAGAAGACCTGACGGATCATACATTCGTTTTGATGACAATGCCTGTGTTATCCTGAGCCAAACAGGCGAGATGAGAGGAACGCGTATTTTCGGGCCAGTAGCAAGAGAGCTTAGAGAAAATGACTTTATGAAAATTGTTTCACTAGCACCAGAAGTGCTTTAAAAAGTATAAAAATGCAAAAGAAACTACATATAAAAATCGGTGATAAGGTGAAAGCGATCACTGGAGAGTCAAAAGGACAAGAAGGAACTGTTCTTGGCATTGACCGTGAAAAACTAAGAGCTAGGGTTGAGGGTCTTAACATGATTAAGAAACATGTGAAACCAAGTGCGAACAATCCTCAAGGCAGCATTGAAGAACTTGAAGGAACCATCCATATATCTAACCTCATGTTGGTGGCAAATGGAGAAGCCACACGCACGGGAAAGCGTCGAGATGAAAAAGGAAAATTAACAAGATATTCAAAGAAATCAGGGGAGGTGATTAAGTAATGAGCTACAAACCAAGATTAAAAGAAAAGTACAATTCAGAGATTGTAAAAACACTAACTGACAAGTTTGGTTATAAGTCGTCTATGCGCGTACCAAAATTGATGAAAATCGTACTAAGTCAGGGTATGGGAGATGCCGTAGCTGACAAAAAACTTATTGAAAGCGCTGCCGCGGACCTTTCTAAAATTGCTGGACAAAAAGCAGTCACAACACTTTCGAAAAAAGACATTTCGAACTTCAAGTTGAGAAAAGGAATGCCGATTGGTACAAAGGTAACACTCAGGGGAGATCGAATGTATGACTTTTTGGATCGTCTTTTAGCAGTGTCTCTACCAAGAACTCGAGACTTTAGAGGAATAAACCCAAAGGGGTTTGACGGAAGAGGAAATTTCAATTTAGGTGTTAAAGAACATATTATTTTTCCAGAGATCGATATTGACAAAGTGAATAGAATACTAGGTATGGATATCACTTTTGTGACTACAGCAGAGAATGATGAAGAAGCAAAAGCTTTATTAGACGAATTTGGATTTCCATTTATAAAAAAATAGAAAATGGCAAAAGAATCAATGAAAGCGCGAGAGCGCAAAAGAGAAAGGTTGGCGGCTCGTTATGAGGCGAAGCGTGAAGAGCTTACTAAAATTTTAAAATCAACAGATGCATCTGAAGAAATTCAAAATGCAAAATGGGACGCAATGATGCAACTTCAAAAGCTTCCCGCAAATTCCTCAAAGGTGAGAAAACACAATAGATGTGGTTTAACAGGAAGGCCAAGAGGATACATGCGTCAGTTTGGTATTTCTAGGGTAACCTTCAGAGAAATGGCTTTGGCTGGTAAGATCCCAGGCATTAAAAAAGCAAGTTGGTAATTAATAAACTTATAAAGAAATGAATACAGATCCAATAGCTGATTTTTTAACTCGCATCAGGAATGCGAGTGCAGCAGGTTTGAAAATTGTTGAAATACCAGGTTCAAACGTCAAAAGAGCAATGACTGAAATTTTATTCGATCAGGGCTTTATTCTGAACTATAAATTTGAAGAAGATAATAAGCAAGGGATAATCAAAATCGCTTTGAAATATAATGAGACGACAAAAGTTCCTGCCATTACCAAAATTCAGAGAGCATCACGTCCAGGTTTAAGAAAATATGCTGCCTCGGCAACTATGCCCAGAGTATTAAATGGTCTAGGAGTCTCCATTGTATCAACTTCTAAAGGGGTGGTTACTGGAAAACAAGCAACAAAGATGAATGTCGGTGGTGAAGTACTTTGCTACGTATATTAAAAACAGAAAAAATGTCAAGAATAGGAAACGCACCCATTACAATACCAGAAGGAGTAGAGATATCTCATGCCGATGGATTTGTAACTATTAAAGGGAAAAAAGGAGAGCTTTCGCAAGAAATTGATGAAACTATCTCCATGAATGTAGAGGACAATATCATCACTCTTTCGAGAAGTTCGAATGCGCCTGAAACAAGATCGAAGCACGGCTTATATAGAGCATTAATCAATAATATGATCATTGGAGTTTCTGAAGGATTTAAGAAAGAATTACAAGTTATAGGCGTTGGTTACAGAGCAGTAGCGAAAGGTCAACTTTTAGAGCTTGCCCTTGGTTTCTCTCATGCTGTAGTATTAGAGATACCCTCTGAAATTAAAGTAAGTGCACAAACCGAAAAGGGTAAAGCACCAATCGTAACTCTAGAATCTCATGACAAGCAGCTTTTAGGTCAAGTAGCCTCAAAAATACGATCATTAAGAAAGCCTGAGCCTTACAAAGGGAAAGGTATTCGTTATATGGGCGAAGAAGTAAGAAGAAAAGCAGGTAAGGCTGCCTCTAAATAATTTATAAGATTAAAGAAATGGCAAATAGAAAAGTTCTCAGAAGAGCAAAGATTAAAAGAAGAATACGAAAAAAGGTATTCGGTACTTCAACCATTCCGAGGTTATCTGTATTCAGAAGTAATAAGCAAATTTATGCACAGTTGATTGATGACCTAACCGGTAAGACAATCGCGGCTTCAGGATCATTAAAAAATGATGACGCATCAAAAGGTAATAAAATAGACCAAGCTAGTGCTGTCGGAAAAAGTATTGCTGATAAAGCGAAGGAGTCGGGAATTGAAAGTGTTGTTTTCGATAGAAACGGATACTTATATCATGGTAGAGTTAAATCATTGGCTGAATCAGCTAGAGAAGGAGGATTAAAATTTTAAATTATGGCAACTCAAATTATGAATCGCGTCAAAGCGGCAGATATTGAACTTAAAGACAAACTTGTTGCAATCAACAGGGTGACTAAAGTTACAAAAGGTGGTAGAACCTTCAGTTTTTCGGCAATTGTTGTTGTTGGAGATGAAAATGGCATTGTTGGTCATGGTCTAGGTAAGGCAAAAGAAGTTGTTGAGGCCATTACAAAGGGTATCGATGATGCAAAAAAGAACCTTATTAAAGTTCCTATCGCGAAAGGTACTGTCCCTCACACACAGAAGGGTAAATATGGAGGGGCTAAAGTTCTTCTAAAGCCTGCATCTGATGGTACAGGTGTTATTGCTGGTGGTGCAATGCGTGCTGTTTTAGAAAGTGTCGGTGTATCCAATGTACTTGCTAAATCACAAGGTTCTTCCAACCCGCACAACGTGGTAAAGGCGACTATTGATGCACTTGCTCAAATGAGAGATGCAGTCGCTGTAGCGAAACAAAGAGGAATTGAATTAGAGAAAATTTTTAACGGTTAATTTCGAAAAAAAATGAGTACGATTAGAATAAAGCAAACTAGAAGCGCTATTAATAGACCAGCGAATCAGAAAGCGACCATCAAAGCCCTAGGTTTTAGAAAATTGAACCAAGAAATTGAAAAAGAGGCTACTCCTCAAATTTTAGGTATGATTAATAAGGTAAAACACCTTGTTGAAGTAATTGAAAAATAAATAGAAAATGAGTTTACATAATCTAACACCAGCAAAAGGATCTGTTAAAAAACAAAGGCGCATTGCTCGAGGACAGGGAAGCGGATATGGAGGAACCTCTACAAGAGGTCACAAAGGTGCAAAGTCAAGATCAGGTTACAAAACTAAAATTGGTTTTGAAGGTGGTCAGATGCCATTGCAAAGACGAGTTCCAAAATTCGGATTCAAAAATATTAATCGTGTTGAATATAAAGCGGTGAACATTGCGAGCCTTGAGATGCTTGCAAGCGAAAAAGGTATTACAGAATTTACAATTGAAACATTTCTTGAAAATGGTTTGACCTCAAGTAATGACCTTGTAAAAGTTTTAGGAAGAGGTGAGTTAAAGTCTAAAGTAAAAGTCACTGCACACGGTTTTTCAAAAGCAGCAATTGAGGCGATTGAAGCACAGGGTGGTGTATGTACAAAAATCTAACTATCTTTGCCAACTTTTGAACCATGAAGAGATTTATACAAAATATTAAGAATATATGGAAGGTCGAGGAATTGAGAACTCGAATCCTCCTAACTTTAGGTTTGATTTTAGTTTACAGAATCGGATCTTTTGTCGTGCTGCCGGGTGTAAATTATGCTGCTTTGGTTCAAGGGGCGAGTGATCAAAACAATACCTTAGAAAACCTTCTTTCTTTATTTTCAGGAGGTGGATTTACCAATGCCTCAATTATGGCCTTGGGTATAATGCCCTACATTAGTGCATCCATTATTATGCAACTCCTCGGTATGGCGGTACCAGCTGTGCAGAAAATGCAAAATGAAGGTGAATCCGGAAGGAAACAAATCAACAACTACACGCGACTGCTTACAATAGCAATTTGTGCCTTACAAGCACCTAGCTATCTCAATCTATATTTAGCAGGGAAAGGAGCAATTCCAGCAGATGCCGCGAACTTTTGGTGGATTCAAACCACAATCATACTTATCTCAGGAGCGATGTTTGCAGTTTGGTTGGGTGAAAGAATAACCGAAAAAGGTATAGGTAATGGAATATCCCTACTTATAACAGTAGGAATTTTATCTAGACTACCAGGATCATTTTTCGCCGAATTTGGTGCTTCTGTGGGCCAAGGTAACCTAATTAAATTGGTCGTTGAAATGGTAGCCTTTATGGTTGTTGTTTTGGCAACTGTCTTAATTGTTCAGGGCGTTCGTAGAATACCACTGAATACAGCGAAAAGAGTTGTTGGTGCACGTGCTGCAAGTGATCAAGGTTCGCGAAACTACCTGCCTATAAAGGTAAATGCAAGTGGCGTAATGCCTATTATATTCGCACAAGCGATTATGACTGTTCCAGTGATGCTTTTTGCGTCTGCTGATGGTACAGGAAATTGGTTCACTAGAACTTTAGGTGACATATATGGTTTGAGCTACAATCTTCTACTTGGATTGCTGATTGTAATTTTCACCTATTTCTACACGGCAATTATGATTAATCCCAGTAAGATAGCGGACGATTTAAAGAAAAGTGGTGGTTTCATTCCTGGCGTTCGCCCTGGAGAGGAAACTGCTGCGCATATCGATAGCGTTGTATCACGAATAACTTTCCCTGGATCTTTATTCCTTGCAGTCATTGCCGTTGTTCCAGCGATTGCCAAACTATCTGGTGTAAACGACGGATTTGCGATGTTTTTTGGAGGAACATCACTATTAATCATGGTGGGTGTTGTACTAGACACCCTTCAACAAATTGAAACATACCAATTGAACCGACATATGGATTCCTTGATGGAAGGCACCCGTGTGAGAGGAAGAAGAGGTGCTAACGAACTTTCAGGATTTTAATATGGCAAAACAGGCATCAATAGAACAAGACGGAATCATTGAGGAAGCACTTCCCAATGCAATGTTTCGCGTAAAACTAGAAAATGAGCACATAATTACAGCGCATATCTCAGGTAAAATGAGAATGTATTACATAAAAATATTGCCTGGGGACAAAGTAAAAGTAGAGATGTCTCCATACGATTTAACAAAAGGTAGAATAACATTTCGTTATAAATAATAAATAACAAAGCATGAAAGTAAGAGCATCAGTAAAAAAGAGAAGTGCAGATTGCAAAATCGTAAAGCGAAAGGGTCGTGTTTACGTAATAAATAAGAAGAACCCAAAATTTAAACAAAGACAAGGTTAATAATTAAGAATTATGGCACGTATTGCAGGAATAGATTTGCCCAAAAATAAAAGAGGTGTTGTTGGTTTAACATACATCTATGGAATTGGGAGAAGTACTTCAAAGAAAATTTTGAAAGACAATTCAATTGACGAAAGTATTAAAGTTCAAGATTGGGATGATGCCCAATTATCGGCGATTAGAAACTCAATCAATGAAATTAAAACTGAGGGTCAGCTCAGATCCGAGGTGCAATTGAACGTAAAACGACTTATGGATATTGGTTGTGTGAGAGGTATTCGTCACAGAGCAGGTTTACCATTAAGAGGACAACGTACCAAAAATAATTCTAGAACCAGAAAAGGGAAAAGAAAGACAGTTGCTAACAAGAAAAAAGTAACTAAATAATAAATAGTTTATTATGGCAAAAACGAATCAAAAAAAGAAAAAGAACGTCAAGATAGATGCGATTGGTGAGGCGCATATCCAAGCTAGCTTTAACAACATCATTATTTCATTGACGAATACTTCAGGTCAGGTAATCTCGTGGTCCTCAGCCGGTAAAATGGGCTTCAAAGGATCCAAAAAGAATACACCTTATGCTGCGCAAATTGCTGCAGAGGACTGCTCTAAAGAGGCACATGACTATGGACTTAGAAGAGTAAAAGTATTTGTCAAAGGTCCAGGTGCTGGACGAGAATCTGCAATTCGAGCAATCCATAATTCAGGTATAGAAGTAACTGAAATAGTAGATGTTACCCCAATGCCACACAACGGATGTAGACCACCAAAACGAAGACGAGTATAATATTTAACCGGGAAGACAATCATCGAAGGACAATGCCTTAATTCATGATTCCCATCAAAAACTAAATAAAATGGCAAGATACACAGGACCCAAGTCCAAAATCGCCCGTAGGTTTAAAGAACCAATCTTTGGACCAGACAAGGCGCTAGAAAAAAGAAGCTATGGCCCAGGACAACATGGACCAAACAAAAGACGTGGAAAGCAATCAGAATACGCAATCCAGCTTGGTGAAAAACAAAAAGCAAAATATACTTACGGCATATTAGAGAGACAATTCTCGAATATGTTTAAAAAAGCTTCGAGAATGAAGGGAATTACCGGTGAAAACCTCCTTCAATTGTGCGAATCACGACTGGATAATATGGTGTTCAGATTAGGTATCTCCCCTACGCGACGCGGAGCAAGACAGCTCGTTTCTCACAAGCATATAACGGTCAACGGAGAAATTGTAAATATCCCTTCTTTTCAAGTTAAAGTTGGTGACGTCGTAGGTGTTCGTGAAAAATCAAAATCGCTTGAAGCAATTTCGGAATCGTTGAGCGCGAACTCCAAAACATATGAATGGTTGACTTGGGATAATGCTACATATAGCGGAACCTTAATGAACATACCATCGCGTGAATTGATCCCTGAGACAATCAAAGAACAATTAATTGTTGAACTATACTCTAAATAATCTTAACTAAAATGGCAATATTAGATTTTCAAAAACCAGATAAAGTAATTATGAATCACTCTGACGAGTTCAGCGGTGAGTTCGAATTTAGACCATTAGAACCGGGGTATGGTATCACCATCGGAAATTCTCTCAGAAGAATTTTATTGTCTTCACTAGAAGGTTTTGCAATTACATCGATAAAAATTCAAGGCGTAGATCATGAATTCACAACCATTAAAGGAGTTGTCGAGGATGTGACTGAAATTATTTTGAACCTGAAGCAGGTTCGTTTCAAGAGACAAATCGAAGGAACGGATTCTGAGACTGTCTCCTTGACCGTCGCAGGACAGGATAAATTTACTGCAGGAGATATCGGTAAATATACAAGTGCTTTCCAAGTATTAAATCCGGACCAAGTGATTTGTCACATGGAAAATTCAGTCAAAATAGAAATGGAATTAAACATAAACAAAGGACGCGGATATGCACCGGCTGAGGAAAATAAAACCTCAACAGCATCCTTTGGAACTATTTTCATAGACTCTATATTTACCCCAATAATTAATGTTCAATATGCAATCGATAACTTCCGTGTAGAACAAAAAACAGATTATGAAAAATTACTTTTCACAATCAAAACGGACGGATCAATTCACCCTAAAGAGGCACTGAAAGAGGCGGCCAAAATATTGATTCACCACTTCATGCTATTTTCTGATGAGCGCATTACACTTGAAAGTGACGCGAAATCGGAAACGGAAGAATTTGATGAAACTTCACTCCACATGCGTCAGCTACTTAAAACAAAGCTTGTTGATATGGATTTATCTGTACGTGCATTAAATTGCTTGAAAGCAGCAGATGTTGAAACGCTAGGAGATTTAGTTTCATATGCGAAATCAGATTTGCTTAAATTCAGAAACTTCGGTAAGAAGTCTCTTACTGAACTTGAAGACCTTGTAGACAATAAAGGGTTGACATTTGGAATGAATGTTTCTAAATATAAACTTGACAAAGAATAGGAAAAATGAGACACGGAAAAAAAGTAAACCACTTAAGTAGAAAGAAAGGGCACAGACGAAGCCTTCTTTCTAATATGGCGTGTTCTTTAATCGAGCACAAAAGCATAAACACAACTTTAGCAAAAGCAAAAGCGCTGAGAGTATATGTTGAGCCATTACTAACAAAATCAAAAACAGACTCTACCCATTCTAGAAGAACGGTTTTCTCTTATTTACAAGATAAAGGAGCTGTAGCAGAGTTGTTTAGAGAAGTTGCTCCTAAAATTGCCAGTAGAAATGGTGGTTATACCCGAATTATTAGAACAGGCTACAGATTAGGTGACAATGCAGAAATGTGTATGATTGAGTTGGTAGATTTCAATGAGGTTTATACTAAAGAAACGAAAACGAAAACTACAAGAAGATCGCGTCGTGGAGGTAAAAAGACGACAAGT
>CAJWAO010000050.1 GCA_913020765.1 uncultured Flavobacteriales bacterium
GCTATGAAACGAGCAAATATATCGAGTGAAGCATTACATGGTGGTATTGAGCAAAAGGAACGCTTTGGCATATTAGAGCGCTTCAGAAAGGCGGAGAATAGAATTCTTGTAACGACTGATGTTGCATGCCGTGGAATTGACATTCCCGATATGGATTATGTTGTCAATTACGACCTTCCTGAAAACCCTGAAAACTATGTTCACCGATGCGGTCGTACAGGCAGAGGGAATAAAAAGGGACACGCACTTTCCTTTTGTGCAGAGAGTGAACTTGTGTTGCTAGATGAAATTGAGACCTACACCGGGCAAAAAATTGACATGTATGACCTAGCGCCAGAAGACTATCACGCCATTGTCAGCGAGTCAGATACACATGAGAAAAATTGGAAAAAGCTTTTGGCAGACAATGACAATCCAGATGCTTGGGACTGAGCACCTATTTGAGTGGGCTCATATTTATGTTTTGGATATCTGATTTGATCTTGCTCAGCTCCGCACTTGTTATTTTTTTGCCCAATTTCAAATTGTATTTGAGCGTGATACCATAATGCAAGAAGTGGTTGTCTGAGAAATCAGAAAGCAACCGTGCATTTAATCCAATGCTTACTTGGTTGATTGGGTAGTAGGCCGCAATATTAATCGTGTAGAAGTTTGTTCCTTCTGGGACGTCATCCTGCGGGTTGGAGAAGTTGAAAGCGTAACCAATATCAATTCCAGATGTCTGGGTAAACAGGGCGCTCAGCTGGGGCATGAGCATTCCGTTAAAGTAATCTATTTTGAGACCTGCTTGTGAATAGGTGTAGAATTGTCTTTTGCCGACTTTTTTTGAGGGTCGAAGCTTAAAGGTTCTGTATCCTGCCAGACTGAACATTGCATTTTGAATCGTCTTGTCTGCATCTGGAGCATTGAAAAAGGCAAATTCGCTTGGGTTTTTCCCCCAGGTGAAGTAAGATATGGAAGGCTCTATCGTATATTTCGTTCTGCTTTCCGTAATGTTTTTAAGCAAAGCCCCATGTGCTTTTGTTTTTGTTTTCGTGGACAGCTTTTGGACCTTTATAAGGTCAGGCTTTTCGTTTTCAAGAATGGCCATGGATACAAGTGCCTGCTGCAGATTGTAGGTGCGCGATCGCATTTTAATGTATCGCACCCTTTCTTTTAGGTTGTATTTGATGCGTTTTTCAGAAATTTTCTTGAATTCTTCTGGATTTACATCCGCATACTCTGACAGCTGGCGATGAACTACAGTGAGGTGCTCGAGACTGTTGCCTTTTTTTCGCATCATTTTCTTCACACGAGATGCAATCTCGTTGAATTTTTCCAATTTCAACGAATCCTGCGCGATCAACGCGTTATTAAAAAATAAAGCCGCTACAAATGCTATCTTACAACACTGATTCAACATTAACACTCTCAATATGTATCAAATATAAATAATTGATACTGAATACTAAATTTATTTGAAAGCATTTATTCAAAAGAAGAACTCAAAAAGGATTAATTGTTGAATTATGTGCCTTTTGCTCCAAAATTTTATTGATGAATGCTCTAGATTTCTTTGCCAGGTCGTCCTTTTTTATTCTCAGAAAGCTCCCGTCTGCATGAATACTGTAATCATCAGAATGAAATATAGACAGCTTGTAAAAAGGAATGGCCCAGCTGTATCGCGTTGCCCTTTTATTGAGGTGTACAATAATACCGTTTGGCCGTAGCTCTATGTTGCAATAGTTGTTGTTGTTGTCTTGCTCAAGAAAAGCTTTGAAATCTTCACTATATGAGTGAATATTTAGCTTTGTAGAGCCTATTCCATTTAATCTGAGACTATCCCAAATCGAGTATGCAGGTCCAACAAGGTTGGCGATTTCCTTTGTTTTTTCTTTTGATAGTACCGTTGAGTCTAGAATCATACATATTTAAAACACATCCAACTAAATAAGGTTCTAATTTTAACGTATATTTGACGCGCAATGAACTTCAAATTATAGGACACTTTCCAAAAACTCAAGTATGATTTCTAGATTAATAACCATTTATTTTTAGCCCGCATCTAAGCGTTTTACAGACTGATTTCATCTTTGAAAATAGCGCTATTGCTTGATGATTTTCTGGAGGGTGCGTCCATCCTTGATATCGATTACAATGAGGTAGCTTCCCGGATTGAGGTCCTTTAGATCTATTGCGTTTTCGTTGTGCTCTGTTCCTTTCTTTATAACTTCACCATACATGCCTACGAGCTGGTAATTGAAGCTGCCAGACACACCATGAATAAGGAGCTTATTGATGACTGGGTTGGGTCCAATCCGAATGCCGTTTTGTGCTTCTTCAATTCCTGCGTTGAGGTCCAAAAAGTTGTCCTTGTAGCTCACGCTGATTACGGCTTCTTCTCCAGAGGCCTCTTGGCGGGTGACTACTTTTAGGATGGGTTCTTTTTCATTTTTTGTGATCCATTCATATTCGTAACGCACCGGAACAGGCAGCTCATACCATTCGGCACCTTCGAAAAGATCAATATATACGGAGTCCCTTTCAATAATTTCATGCTTCACTCTCAAGACATCAAATGTACCATAGGGGGTTGTGATGCTCCCGTATCCATCTACCTCTGTATTTCTTGTGCGGTATTGTATCCAGATGGCATTATAAATAGGGTTGAGGTCTAAATAGGAATACCCATTTGAGGTATAGCTGTCTTGATAACTCATTGGGAAAGCGTAACGGGTTTCAATGGTATCGGAGGTAACCGGTATTTCAGTACCTGAAATTCCGATAGATAGACCAACGCTTGTGATTCCGTTGGCTGTGTTTCTCGAAAATTGATTGATGACATCAATACTAATCGGTAAAAATTCTCCTGCCGCATCTAGAGGGATGTCTACGGTTTCTGCAAAATTTGTGGCTTGGTATGCTTCATCGGCAAAAGCACCAAATGTGAAGGCGGGGATGGCGCTTGCGTTGTCCATACTCTGGTAGTCTTTTAGGGTTTGACTTTCGGCCATAAGGCCCGAAAAATCCCAGGTGTAATTGTCTCCAGTACTCGCATAGTCGATTGAGAAGTCATTGGTATTACTTACGCGCACCGTGTCTCCACCATCGGCAAAATCTGAAACTTCAAGCGTGATTTGCGCACAAAGCATAGTTGGCAGTAGGGCAAAAGGAATTAAGAATTTCATAGTAGCTTTTGTTTAAAGTAAAGTTAAAGGTTTATTGTTTCTAATTATATATGGCTCAAAATTAGTGGAACAAAACCCAGCATCACTTAACAAAGGATAATTTGTGTTTTCATGCATAAAGTTTTGGGTATTGCCTATCTTTATGGTGACTAGAATTAAACTCAATATGAAAAACGTCTGGGGTTATTACGTTTACTTTCCAAAGGAACAATTGGAAGACTATTTAAATTTGGACTTTCAGGAATACCTTAATATCTATTATTCAGAAACACCTGAGCATTGGTTTGTTCTTAAAAAAAATGTGGATATTGCTTTTGCTGCTGATACAGATGAGAAGAAGGCAGAAGTGCTTAAGAATGATGTTTTTATGACCGAATTTGATTATTCACTTATGCATGAAAAGTATTCACTATTATGCACTATGTCCTTACCTTTTGCTGATGATATCCGTAGATGGGTCGCTTTTCTTTATGGCTATAACAGGTATTTTGAAAAAATCGGTAATCCTCCATTAAAGTTGTGGTTGAATTCGAACAATTTCAATCATCCTTTTGATGAACCACCAACTGAAAATTATTTTAATAACATGGGATTGCTGGAGTTGGCATCTACATTTGAGCATGGCCAGAACGCATGTAGGGATATGCTGAATTCTCCAATTAAACGTTTGTTTCCTATGTAGTGACTAGAATTAAACTCAATGAAAATGAATAAATACACTTTTTTAGTGTTGTTTTTAGGAATATGTTCTTTTGCGATTCCTCATAATAATAATATTTCTAATCTACCAAACGCAACACCAATAGGTAATTATTAATTATGGATAAAATTAAACGAGCAATTGAACGAGGAGAATTGGCTGACTTTTTAATTGGAAAAGGTGAGTATAAATATTGGAATAGAGAGTTAAGGGATCCACAAGATTGGTCTTATTGTTGGCAAATAGCTATTGTTCCATTCGCTAAAGAGTATAAGGATTTGCCTAATATGTTAGTAGCCGCGTTTGAGGAATTGTTGCAGAGGCAAAATGATGTTGTCTTGAATATATACACCGTAACTTGCAATGTTAGTTGCTATTACTATTTGCTTGATAAAAATAGAGTAGATTTTAAGATTGATTTTTCGGATGTTGAGCGTCATTTAGTCGATAAAATTAATCTTCATAGAAACGAATTGTTGGAGTGTAAGAAATGGGCAGGTGCAGAAATTTACAGTCATAACGGCTTAATTCAACCTTTAGAAAGAACAATTGCTCGTTCAAAGGAGCTAGGTGGGTTTGTTGGGATAGATGTTGGGTAAGGCAGTTCTCTCCCAAGATTTCAGTAATCTTTACATGTTCCATACCCTTTTCCCAAAACCGTGTCTTCTGAAAATACATTTTCAGTACTTCTAGCTTCTGTAGAAATATTACCAAGACCCAAATTACCGTCACCATGATAAGTTACATTATAATGGTTTTGGAGGTCCTATTTTAATGACTGAAGGTAAGACAACCACTTTAATAGGGAAATGGGAGAATCAAATTGAATCCTTATGGAATACAGATTTACATTTACAAGTATCTAATGGCGGATCAAATGTAAATGGACTCAATATTTTGGGAGAAATAACAGAGGCACAAATTTTGCAGAAGGTTAAGAGTAATATTAAAAATGCTACGGTAAAGGATACGGGAAAAAAGGCGTTTGACGTTTACAAAAAAAGAGGAGAGTCAATGAGGAAAAATTACTTTAAATCTCATCCTGAAGAAAAGACAAAGACTGATAGTACAAGCACTGGTGGATAAATTAGTTTAGTTTTATGAAAGTATTAATTATTATATTATTTACAGTTTCATTTAGTATGAGTGTGTATGCGCAAAATATAGGTATGGATAATGATAGTGTTGATTATTTAATTGAATATGTGAGTATTGAATTAGATGAGGAAGAAGATAATGTCATTACTCCTTCAAAATATGTTGTTGTAATTGATTTAACGGAAACTCAAAAGGAAGGAATAAAAAAACTGTCATACAAGGATTGGGAGCGTTTATTGACAGATATAAACACAGATTTTGCTTCTAATTTATTGTTATACAGCCTGTTTGAGAGGGATGCAACTTTACTGGATGGATTAAATAGGGATGAATGGCTAAAATGCTGTAAGTCTGATGATATTCATTATTGGTTAAAGTTCCTTACACAAAATAAAGTCATATTAGAATAGTACTTCAAAAGCCTCTGGAAATAGGGGCTTTTTTATTTACTGATGTTCTCCTGAAAGAAATCACTAAACTTTTGCTTGGTAAGCATGGTATCAATGATGCTCATGTAATGGTTACCGTCAAAAACATCTCTAATTGTTTTTTGGTCACATTTGGCTTTTCGAGCAAATTCAGATTTATTACCATTGAATTCTTGCTCAAATTTTAGCTTGATAATTTTAATTATTTCAAGTCCATTCATCTAATTGTTTTATTAAAGGTATTGATATAATTCATTGGACCCATCAATTTACAGTCTAAAATCCGAACGATTTGCTTTGCATTTTTGTTAAAACGATATGCAATTCAACAGCACATTACCCATCTACAGCGTTAGCGAGCAAATTTCCGTTGACGTCTCTCCACAAAAATTGTGGAAGCTCATATCCACGCCCGAAAACCTAAACCTTTGCCATCCGTATTGCAAAAAAAATACTGTACAAAAATGGGGAGGCCTTGGTGCCAAAGACACCCTAGAATATTACAATGGCCTGACCTTACACCGTGAATTCATTGAATGGAAAGAGGGGCAGGGCTATACGCTCATTATCGGTAAAAAAGATGTGGCTACAGCGCGTGTGACCTGGCAGATCAATGCCCTGTCGGAGGAAACGGCGGAGCTTTCCATTGGGATTGAATTACTGCCAGACGTTGCCTTGCGGCGCTATGTACCCTGGTTGAGAGGCTTGATTCGTCGCTTTTATTTTATTCCAAAAATGCAACATTACATCCACACTGTGGTCAAGGGTTTCAAATACTATGCAGAGCATGAAGAACCCGTTACCAAAAATCAATTTGGCTACAACGCAATGTTTTCGGTCAAATAAGCAAGATTCACTAAATTCGCGAAGCACAAGCCGAACCATAACCTAAACCACCAATAAAAATTGTCTCTACAAACTGCATCCGGTAGTATCCACAAAAGAGCGGTCTTTGATGCCGTCTCTGAGCTACCCCATGCGGATTGGAACAAGGTGCAAAACGGACGCAATATTTATCTTTCGCTGCCTTATCTGAGCGCACTCGAGCAAGGAATGGGAGGGGAGCTGAACTTTTTTTTCTCCATCTCCTACAATACCCAAAACGAACCCGTGCTGATTGCGGTATTTGTACGCGTCAAATTTGTAGACAAACGCAAGCGCTTCGGCGATTCGGTTTTTAAGCTACGTTTCCCCTTCAAAAAGAAGCTTGAAAATATTTTAAGCATCAATGCCTTGGCTTGTGGCAATGTATTTTCGGCAGGGGAGAACGGAATGCTTTGGGTGGAGGAGCTCCAAGAGCAAGATGCCTTTGAGGAGGCCGAAAGGGTACACCAAATACTAATGAATCATCACGATGCAAACAAGGAGGTGTCTTTACGTGTGTTCAAGGATTTTTGGCCACAAACCGTTCCATCGGCAAATCGACTCATCGAAAAGGGCTTCTTTGATTTCAAGATTGACGTCAATATGGTCCTACAAATCCATAAAGATTGGAAGACCATCAATGATTACCTCATGAGCATGAAAACCAAGTTCAGGACGCGCGCCAAGGCAGTATATCGAAAGTCTGCACCCTTAACCATTAAAACCTTAAGTGCTCAGAATATTTTAGAAGAATCTAAGCACATTGTACGTTTGTTTGACGGTGTCCTGGAAAAATCTGACTTCCATATTGGAACCATGAACCCAAAGACCTTTGCGGCGTGTAAAGAAAATCTCGGAGATGATTTTATCTTTACGGCCTATTATATGGATGAGAAGATGCTTGGCTTTAGTACCGCCTTTCGGAATGCAAACTCGCTAGATGCCAATTACGTGGGGCTTGACTACACGTACAATGAAAGCTACGATGTATACCAGCGTATATTGTACGACTATGTGGAGCTAGCCCTACAAACCAAGGCTACGGAGCTGCAGTTTGGACGTACCTCTGAAACCATCAAAAGTGCGGTAGGGGCTGTGCCTGTGGACATGACCATTTATATTCAGCACAAGAGAAGCTTGTCTAATGTGATACTCAAAAAAGTCATTCAATCAGTGGTACCGAGCCCTTTTGAATTGCGCAAACCTTTTAAAGCCAATTTTAAACAGTAATGGATTCATTATCACAAATCGTATTAGGAGCTGCAGTCGGTGAGGCTGTACTCGGAAAAAAGATTGGCTCAAGAGCGATGCTTTGGGGAGCGATTGCTGGAACCATTCCAGACCTTGATGTTTTCATGCGTTATTTTACGGATCCAATCACGTCAACGGAGCTGCACCGCGGCTTTTCTCATTCATTGGTGTTTGCCATACTAATGGCGCCCATTATGGGCTGGATTGCTAACAAGATTCACAAGAAACGAGAAATAGGTTTCAGACCCTGGACCAAGCTGTTTTTTCTTTGTATCGTTACCCATCCCTTGCTCGACAACCATACAACGTGGGGTACACAGTTCTTTTGGCCCTTTGAATACAGAATTGCCTTCAAAAATATCTTCGTAGCTGATCCTTTGTATACCCTTCCATTCTTGACCTTCCTGTTGATTGCGATGTTCCACAAGCGGACCAATCCCCGACGGAGCATGTTCAATAAAATAGGATTGATTGTCAGCTCCTCCTACATGGCCTTGACGATTGTGCTCAAAGGCATTGCTTACTATCAGTTTCGTGCCCAGCTCAAAAAAGACAAGGTTGAATACCTAGACATGGATACCAAGCCAACACCGCTAAATACGATTTTATGGAATGCCCAGGCAGAGACCAAAACGGGCTATCGTGTAGCGAACTATTCCTTTTTCGATACCAAGGACATAGAGTTTTCAAATGAATTCCCCAAAAATGATACCCTCCTCGAGCCCTACAAGGACCAAAAAGCGGTGCAGCAGCTCATTAAGATTTCGGCTGGCTGGTACATCGTTGAGGAAATTGAGGGCGAGCTTTTCTTTGTAGACATCCGCTTTGGGCAGATGGGTATGGACATTAATAAAGCACCATTCCTATGGCGCTACAAGCTCATTCCAGATGACAAAGGACAAATACGCGTGGAGCGTGCGCGTCAAGATTTTGGTAAAGCATCTGCAGGGTCTGTGTTCAGTGAACTTTGGAACCGCATCAAAGGAAACTAAAAGCAGTACTTTTTGATACGAGAAAAATGGCTACTGTAGGAAAGGGTGGAGCAGTAAGCGAATCGAGAAGCAAATCATCAGAATCCCAAACACGCGAAACACACCCTTTAGTTTTTGGGGCTCAATCAAGTGACTAATGCGTTCAGCGAATAATGCTTTTAGGACATCTGTAGAGAAAATCACTGCAAGGGTAACCACTAAGGAAAGTAGGGCAGTACCATGGTCGTAAAGCGCCTCGGTGTAGCTCACAAAACCAAACCACACTGCAAATACAAAGGGATTCACAAAATTAATTAAGAAGCCATTGATGCCATATACCAATAAGGAGCTTTTTTGCAGCCTGCCCTTTACGGTCGTGTTTAGGTTTGGTTTGAGTACATATTTGAGTCCCATCGCTAGCAAGATGGTGCCTCCGATAATAGACGCCCAAAATACAAAAGCTGGTTGTGCGATAAATTCAGTAGTGCTGTAGAGTGCAATCCCAAGACAAAGCATGTCTCCGAGTATAATGCCGAGGGCTACAGACAGACCTGCTTTAAAGCCACCCTCTATAGCGCTCTTGAGCAGGTAAAAGAAAACAGGCCCTATAAATAGCAAGGTCCCCAAACCCAAAAGAAAACCGGTAACTAGCGCCATGTCGCCATGACTTTTACTTTTTGCATGGTGTAAAGATAAAAAAGCCCGACCAATGGCCGGGCTTTCATCATATTTAGTAGCAATGCTACTATTGTTTAGTAATGCGAATTTCTTTGCTGCCTAATGGCGTGATAATTCTCACAAAGTAAGTTCCCGCAACATAATTGGACAGATGAATCATATCCTGATTCAACAGACCTGACTTTTGCATCAATACTTTTCCTTGGATATCGAAAAGCATAATATCTACCACATCAATTCCTTCGAGTGAAAGCCTTAGGTTATTTTTGGTAGGGTTGGGAAAGAGCTGAATGTCATATTGTGCATCCAAGTCATCGATACCTGATGTACTCGTAACAGTATAGCAATCAGAGGTGTCCGTACAACCATCAATGGTCACCACAACGGCATAGTCTCCTGATGCCTCTGGTGTAAATTCGGCATCGGTTTCACCGGCGATGGCACTGAAATTATCATTGCAATCTAGCCACTGGTAGGTCGCATCATCGTCTTCCTCTGCCTCTAGTGTATTGTCCTCCAGCTCAACATCTACATCTACTTCTATAATTTCGAGATCCAGTGTCACAAGGCTATCACAACCTGCTGTATTTTGAAGCAAAAATGTCGCCTCGTCGTTGTCCTCATCATAGGTAATTCCGTCAATCCAAGTAAATGAGCCACAAGCGATTTGTTCATCAACGGAGGTACTTGAATAGTTTATGGTCAGGTCCAGAGTAACTGTACTGTCGCATCCTACCGCATTGGGTAATACAAAGGTGGCTGTATTGTTGCTCTCGGTATATTCGACGCCGTCTATCCAAATGTAGGTATTGCAGCTCTCAACGACATCTGTGCCTGACGAAGAGGCATTAAAGGATAAATCAAGTGTGACTATGGAGTCGCATCCTGAAGCGGTGGTAAATACTTGAGTAGGAATTCCGGAGTAGTCAATGTTTCCATTCAATGAAAGTGCGTCAAAATATACATCTGCACTGCTAAATTGAAATTTTACAGTTCGGTCTCCCCATGGATTTGCAGGTGCCGCTACATTAATCGTATTTTCACCTAAAATTAGGGGTTGTGCATTTCCATTGTTAAAGTTTCCGTTGGCCACTGTTTTTACCACTCGGTAGTTCGCTCCACCTGCTGGCAGGCCTGTTACATTGATGACAAGGGTTTGCTGAATCCCATTGTTTCCGTCTCCGATGACACAAGCGGTGTACACATTGGTCCAAGTTGCATTCGGCCCGTTGGCAAATAAACCTGGTGTTTCAGCGCCTATCGTTGTTGCGATGTTGTAGTCACTTTCGGTATAGGTCACACCATTTGACCATGTGTAGCTATCACAGGCCGAAACTACTTCGGTACTCGATGTAGAATTATCTACGAACGTTAAATCTAAGGTTACTAGAGAGTCACATCCTGCGGCATTTGTCAAAGTTTGTGTGGTTCCTTCATAAACAGCGCTTCCATTTAGAGAAAGTATGCTAAATTTAACATCCGCGCTACCAAACTGAAATTTAACCGTTCGGTCTCCCCAAGGGTTTCCCGGTGCCGCAACATTGATTGTATTCAATCCAAGTGCCAAGCTTTGCGCTGGACCATTGAAAAAGTTTCCGTTGGCCACAGTTTTAATGATCCTGTAGTTCGCTCCACCCGCAGGTAGCTCAGTTACATTGATTACAAGGGTCTGTTGTGCTCCGTTGTTGCCATCTCCGATGACACATGCGGTGTATACATTCGTCCAAGTAGCATTTGGTCCTGTTGAAAACAGTGCTGGGGTTTGCGCCCCAATTGTAGTTATGGGCACGTAATTCACCGAAGTATATGAGTTACCATCTGTCCAGGTGAATCCCTCACATGCTTCCTGAGTGTCTGTTACCGACTCTGGACACTGGCCAAGGACAGAGAGGGTAATGAAACCAAAAAAGAAAAGTAGAATTTTTTTCATTGTATAAAATTTGAAGATTTAACTTTATGTTTTCGCGCAACAGTAAGTCAGTTGAGCGACGACTAAGATAGTTATTTTTTAGGTAGAACTTCGTTTAAGGTCTTATTTCATAACCTTGTTGGGTTCATTGTATACGCGCTGAATTACGGTGTCTGTCATTCTTTTCATTTGTTCTATCGACCCATCATCTTTGTATTCTTTTCTGAGGGCTTCGAGCTCTTTTTTCAGGCGCTCAATCAATTCTGGTGCCGCCTCTGAATAGATATTGCGCATTTCATTAGGGTCTGTTTTTAGATCATACAGCTCCCATTCATCCATTGAGTAATAAAAGTGCATAAGCTTGTAGCGTTCTGTTTTCACGCCATAATGCGGTTGTACTTTATGCCATATTGGATACTCGTAATAGTGATAGTATACCGATTTTCTATTGTTCTTTTTGTCTCCCTCAAATGCTCCTTTAAAGCTTTTTCCCTGCATCTCTGCAGGTATTTTCAGACCAGCCATGTCAAGGAGAGTAGGAGCGAAGTCAACATTCATTACCATGGCATCCGAGGTTGTTCCAGCCTCAATCGTTCTCGGATTCTTAATTAAGAATGGCATCTTGAATGACTCTTCATACATCCATCTTTTGTCAAACCAACCGTGCTCACCAAGGTAAAACCCTTGGTCGGAGGTATAAACCACGATGGTGTTCTCGCTCAACCCATTTTCTTCAAGGTAATCTAATACACTGCCGACAGCTCGGTCAACACCTGCTACACACCTCAAGTAGTCTTTGATATAGGTTTGGTATTTCCAATACTTGAGCGCATCTCCTGTTAAGGAGTCATTTGGGGACCAATATTGTCCTTTGTCTCCATAGGCGAGCCATCGCATGGAATCCCGTCTCGACAATCCCGGCGGAGGCACCTGCTTCATATCTCTTCTGTTGAGGTGGTTTCCAATCTCCATCATGTTTTCGCTTGCTGCAAGCCGTCCCGCGTAATCATCTTCAAAGGTCTCGGGAAGCGGAAAGTCAAAATCCTGAAACAACTCGTGGAACATGGAGTCAGGTCTCCAATCTCTGTGTGGGGCCTTAAATTGATACAATAACATAAAGGGTTTTGTTGTATCTCGATTATCGAGCCAATCCAAGCAATCATCTTCAATTGCTTTGGTGGAATGCCGCTTGGTTTCAATTACGGTATCTTTTCCATTAATACAAAATTGAGGATTGAAATAGGTGCCCTGTCCGCCCCAGTTGATTAAAACCTTCGAATAGTCAAATCCCGTAGGGGTGGTTCCGAGGTGCCATTTACCGATGACTGCCGTTTGGTAGCCATTTTTTTGGAATACCTTTGGAAATGTAAGCTGTTCGCCATTAAAGTCTCCACCATCAACATTTTTATAGAACCCGTTGACATGTGAAAATTTACCGGTTAAAATCGAAGACCTACTTGGTCCGCATATCGAGTTGGTACAATATACGGCGTCCATGCGTGCACCTTGCTCCGCAATTCGGTCAATATTTGGTGTAGGTGCAAGCTTACTAATTTCTGATCCATAAGCACTAATAGCTTGATAGGCATGGTCGTCAGCCATTATATAAATGATGTTTAAGGGTTTCTGTTCATTTAAAGAATGATCCCTCGATTCTTGTGATTGATTATTACACGAAACAAGAAGAATGATTAGGATAGGTATGATATGTGATTTCATTTTGATGGTTTTATTCAACAAGAAAGGGTATGTTCGCAACTGAACACTGCCCATGAAAATTTTTGATGTATGCAAATATTCGATATGCCCCTTTTATCTTTGGAGTTTTAAAAATAATTCCTGATTTTGATTTTTCTATGATTTCAAGACTTATTTTCTCAGGTGTTTCTTGACGGTCTCCTCCGATTTTACTACTAAACGCCTCTGGAAACAATAAATAAGAAAATTCGAGATTCTTATTATTATTTTTCTCATAGTCGAGGGAAAGGGTAACGTTCGTTGATGGAGCAACTCTATGTTCTTTCTGCCAATTCTTAGCATCTAGATGAATGTCTGTAATCGATGGAGCTCTCGAAGCTGGCCATTCTCCCATCCAGCAATATTGCATGACATCAACGGCCTCAGTTGGCTTGCCATTACTCAGGAACATTCCGTGCCAAGTTGCAGTGGATTCTTGCTTTTGTCCCCATAGAAAGCAGTAGCTTCCCAAACAACGCTCTTTATCTTTTTCGATGAGCTCTTTGTACCTTCGTTTTCGTTGGTCTGCTTTAACGCCATTGGGTGGCTCTATCTTGGCTTTCCATGAAGTTGTTTTCGCTTCAAAAGGGCCATTTACGCCCCATTCTGAAATGATATAGGGTTTATCCCAATTGAACTTTCTCAGGTTGGCTCCAGCATTTTCTATCGAACCGTATACATTTAGTCCCAATATATCGATGCTTGGACAATGTTTTTTTATGTGGTACACTTTTGAAGGGTCAACCCCAGCGATTACCGTCATTGTCGGATGATTTGGATCTACCTCCTTAATGAATTTTGCAAGCGTTTCTATGGTCTCCCAAACTTTGAAATTGCTATACCTAAGGTCAACTTCATTTCCGATTCCCCAAACCAGTAGTGCAGGATGATCCTTGTATTTTAGGATTTCATTCTTGAGCTGTTCAATTTGGCCTTTCACCGCATATTCGTCATTGTAATCCATCCCACTTCTTTCGGGTCTAACGTATAGCCCGAGTGCAACGGTCAAATCGTGCTGATGCGCCGAGTCTAAAAAAGATCCATTGTTTGTGCTCCAAATCCGAATTGAGTTTGCTCCTGATTTGGCCAAGAGATCGAAGTGGTCTTTGGCACCAGCGCCTTTGATATAGTAAGGCACTCCATTTCTGTGCAGCTCAAAATGGCCTGCGGCATTTGTAGTCACCTCGACTTTACCAACCTGTGACTGTGAGGTAAGCGCGTAAAGCATACCAAATACAAGGCTAACAAATAGATTTATATTCCTCTCCATTTCGTTGGTTTTTTGGGATTGCCACGGAATTCAATAAGCCGGAAATCTCCCATTTCAAATGGCTCGTCACTCATTATTTTAAACCTTATTTCCTTGAGTACATCCCATCTAAAGTCTTCATATCCGACAAGTGATTTTAATGGCAGATAGGCTTCGAATACACCACTTTCCCGTTCAATAAAATGATTTTCGTTTAACGATTTTTGGAGCTTTCTTTTTTTACCGGAATAGGCGAACAGCATGGCTTGAATTTTGGGTAGCTCAGCCGCTTTCACCTTAAACGTTATTGCCGATGTTGTATAAATAGAGGAGAGGTCGACGCGCAACCATTGGTAAGGGGAAAAACCAAAGGTATCCCAGGCTTTCTTTTTAGATGCATCTAAATCAACAATTACACTTTCATTTTTGAATGAGCTTCCGAATTGAATGTTGGATGAATACTTTGGATTGATGCCCCACCAGTATTCTTTACCTTCTCCAATTTGGATAGGGTGCGTATCAAATATTTTCGTGAATGTGTCTTCTGTATGCGCGTAGTTATGCGTATGTGGTACAATGACAATGTTGTCTATGTGTAGGTCTCCTTTTCTTTGAAATTCAAGTCGAAGCTCTTTGATATTGCCCATATTCACTCCACGTTTTTCATAGTTGAATGCTTGAAAAGGAATACGTATTCTTCTCCATTCAGTATCAATTTTACCCCCTTCAAGGTCTAGGTAGTTTATTTTCGTCCTGCATTGATTCCCTCCGTAGTCCTCTAGAATGAAAAACATTGGGACATTTGAAAGCGCACCAGAATCGATGCGCACGCGAAGCTCTATTGCGGCGGTTGCTAGTATAGGCCAAAGGTTTTTACCTTTATAGTTGCCCCATTTTAGGCCTATTCCGATATACTTACAAGAAGATTCATTCCATTTTATATGCAGGTGATCTTTACCAATATAGCTGTTCGTAGTCTCAAAGGATATTTCCTTACACGCATTGTTTTTTAGACCCCACAATCCATCCTCTTCAGAGGAGGTGAAAAGAATTTTATATGGAAACTTTTCAAAGGCTGAAGTTGATTTCGATGGTCCGTAAAGACGAACGTCTTGCATTGAACCACAAGACATGGTAAAGTAGACAAGTGCCCCCAAAGCTATTTGCGCGGTCAACTTCATTATTGGTCCAATAGGGCTGCGTTGGCGGTGAAAATAATATGGTCGATATCCGTACGTACATCTTTGCCAAAGTTTTCTGGACAAACTGGATTTCCAGAGGACGAAGGACATGCCTGGCAGGCAATTCTTATGGCACGAATATTATTTGGGTTCATGTCAAAAACAATATCAGGGTTGTTTGGGTCTCTTGGTTCAAAATCGGAATACCTAAATGATTTTAGCTGCCATCCATCCCAGTCGACAGGAATTTTCATTTTGTATACCTCCATTGTTGATTCAAATAAATCCGAAGCATTATTGTCTGGATTATCATTAAAAGGAGTATTTGTCTCCTCCGAAATTAAAATATTGATGAATTGTCCGGTGTGCAGATCATCAAGGTCTGAGAGCACACCTATATTGATGTACAAGTCATCTGAAGCTTGGCTAACATTCGTAATGTTAAGCGGTAGGTCTAAACTACCCAGGGCCCAGTCCCAATTTACTCTGCCTCCCATCTTGAAATAGCTGTTACCCAGTAATGCATCGTCATTTGCGACAGAAAATGTCATTCCTCCGCCATCAGTATTGTAATAGACAAGGCCCTCAGTCGGAAGTCCATCCTCAAAGTCTTCGAACCAGATACCATCCTCATAGGTTTTCGCTGAAGCAATGTTGATGGTGTCCCTGAGTGTGTCGATTTCATTTTCAAAGCTTAGCTCGACTGAGCAAGACTCCTCAGAAAAGAAGGGGGCCTGTGAGGGACCGCCATTCCAAACCACCGTATTTGAATCAATCTGGCTTGAAAAACCTGTAATTTCTCTTGAGGCACTCGTGGTCAATCCGTGGATGGCAATTTTCCATGCAACAGGTTTGTTTAGGGTACAATGGAAACCAACTTCCTCGTTGCTCGCAAAATTAGGGTTGTCATTGGTAAGTGTTAGTGGCTCTACAATTTCAAAGTTCCCATATAGATTATTAATAGCTGGTCCTTCGAAGTCTTCTTTCGTGCAGGTGTAAAAGAAACCGACCAATCCTATGAATAGAATAAATTTTGTTTTTCGTTTCATAATTCTACGGATAAAATGAATAATAGTCTGTTGTA
>CAJWAO010000051.1 GCA_913020765.1 uncultured Flavobacteriales bacterium
CTCGTTGCAGGAAGACTCAAGGCATCGCCACTACAGATATCTGCAATTGGAGTGAAGCTAGGAACAGTATTGGCAGTATTGATTGTGATATTTATATTTTCTTGATTGGTTAAAGAGCAGATTGGACTTGTAACCAATGCTGTTACAGTAGTATTACCCGAGGTAAAGTCGGGTACAAAAGCGGTCGAGGCTTCTGTAGGATTCGAAAATGAACCGCCCGAAGAGGACCAACTTATGTTTGTGCCTATACCGCCTATTATTGCATTGAAATTTATACCATCACCACTACAAACAATGATATCTGATATTGGCTCAATGGTTGGTGCGGGTCTTACTATAATGTCAAGACCTATGGGTAAGGCGCATTCATCTGAATCTGGTGTAAAGGTGTATGTTGTTGTACTCGTGTTATTGGGTGCAGGGGACCAGGTGCCATTCACTCCATTAAGACTTGTTGAAGGTAAAACAATGGGTTCTCCAACGCAGATATGCGAAAGAACATCAAATTCAGGAGTAACTAAATTATCAACTGTTAGATTTACAGCTTGAGATGTTGTACATCCTGGTGTTGTCTCAAGTTGAATGTAATAGACCCCTGAGTTAAGTAATAAATTAGGGTTTGTTAAAGCGTTCGTACATGCTGAATTATTCCAATAGGTGAGATTTCCCGCATCACTTCCAGCGGTTATCGATGCGTCGGTAATATTTCCAACTTCACAAAATGTAGGAGGATCTGTAACAACTAGGTTCGGAGTGTTACATATGCACGTTGGATTCGGAATGGATGTCAGCATTTCGATTTCGCAAACCGAATGTATTTGAGTCGCTCCACCAGAAGAGGAGGTAAATCCCCAATACACTGCAGAAGGTGAGTTAAAAAAAGACCGAATATCACCGTTGTAAGCAGTAACAATAGCACCATCAAAATATGCCCTATACTGCAAAGAAAAGGGGTTCCATGTGATGCATATATCATGGTCATTACCATCAACGATTGAAGTGCCCGCCGGCAAAAGACACTCAGGTCCTGATATGGTAGAGGCAATAGCGGTTGAACCACCCGTCTGAATGGAGGTATGGTTGCATGCGATGTCATTATCCCCAAATGAGCTCCCGTTGTAGGTATCAAATTCTATGACGACGCTCGGTTCAATAGGGCATGCACCACCCAAACAGTTTATTGGATTTCCATTTGCATACCCCATGCCTCCTCCAGTTCCTCCAATGACATTTAGCCCTTCTTCCTGAAGCACAAACGCTATGCCATCTCCTGTGGTTTGGTCACTCCCGAAATTTGCTTTAAAATTTAGCTTGAAACTTTGGTCTAGGCTGATGGAATTACAAACCCAAAGTCCACCCTGCTTGAAGTTTCCGGCGGCATTCAATTGAATACAATCAGCGTTTATGGATGCTGTCCCAACAGTCTGAAAAGTTGAGGGGTCGCAAACACCTGTAGTTTGATTTAAACTGAGACCATTGACCGAAATAGATTGGCTAAATATAAGGGGTGCTAGCAGCACACCGCAAAGCGTGAGCAAAAGTGAGTTAAACAAGAGTTAATAGTTTAGAGTTGCACGAATTTAAAAGAAATAAGTGTAATAATGACATTTAGATTTGTGTTTTTTTCAGTGAAAATGTGTCTAACATCTTGGTATCTAGCCTATAGTTATAATTTATAATGTTTATTTTAAACCACATTTAGTATCATCAGAATGAAAATATTCAGGTCATTCAAAACAAAAGACAAACTAGACATAGTACTCTATGGTTCCACGGTTAAAAATCCTCGTGCAGTTATTTTTTTAGTCCATGGAATGGGGGAGCACGCTAGAAGATATGCCCATGTCGCTGAATATTTCAAAAATGCCAACATAGCTATGGTAGCAATTGATCTTAGAGGTCACGGAAGATCTATGGGTAAGCGCGGTCACATGCCATCTTTTGAGCACATGATGAATGATCTAAAATTAGCGCTATCCGAAATTGCCTCTGCATACAAAGGTATTCCTGTTGTTTTATATGGCCACAGTATGGGAGGAAATTTAATTCTAAATTATTTGTTGCGTAATGCTCAGGGAATAATTGGGGCTATTGTTACGGGGCCTTATCTTCGGCTGGGTTTTGAGCCACCAAAATGGAAGGTCCTTCTTGCGAGGCTATCTGCAAATATTTACCCAGCTCTATCTCAACCGACAGGTCTCGAAAAAATTGCACTTGCCCGCTCTCCTCAGGTCATTCAGGAATATGAAAATGACCCATTGGTTCACGATAAAATAACGGCCTCTTTTTTTATCAATATTCACCAAGCTGGAATCGACGCCATTGTTCGGTCAAAAGAATTGAAAATACCCATATTATTAATGCATGGAGCAAAGGATCGTCTAACATCCCCAGGTGGAAGCGAAGAGTTTTATTCGAATGCTGGTCCGAACGTGAGCTTCCATTTATTGGAGGAGTTATATCACGAAATTCATAATGAACCCGAAAATAATCATGTGTTTCAAACCCAGCTTTCATGGATTGAAGACCTTTTAAAGAAGCTCAGGCAGCCAGACCATACATAGATAGGTTGTTAAAAAGGCCAAGATCCATCCCGAATAGACCTGATAAGGTGTATGCTTATTCAAATAGAGCCTCGCAGAAAGGACACATCCAGAACATAAAATACTTATTACAATGATGCCGTAATGAAATTCTATTTGATTGTGGGCAAAAGCAAGTATGAAACCTGAAAATATGCCTACTCCTACCGCATGCAATGAAATTTTAAATCTCATAGTCAGGATCAAACACATAAAGGCCATGATAGCTCCGGTTAGTGGTAATAAATAAATATATATCGGAAGTACATAGTTGGGTGCTTTTTTCCAGAATAAAAAGAAGAGTAAAATACAATAGGAAAGCATTATGAATAAAGGGAATAGTCTTTCTTTTCGATCATCCATTTCAACAGATGATAAAAGACCTCTTTTGTACATGAGAATAAATGAGATTCCTGGCGCAATGGTTACAAATACCAGAAACAGAAATAAGATTTGAGTTTTTAGACCATCATCCATATCAAATAACGATGCGTGACTTATGTCCAATTCTTGAGATGGGATATAAAAGGTTAAAAGCAAAGCATAAATTGGCATAAATAGAGGAAGGAAGATCCACGATAGTGACTTTGCAATCTGCTCCATTACAGCTCCTTTCGCATTCTAGCAACAGGAATACTCAACTGTTCACGATATTTAGCAACTGTTCTTCGGGCAATGTTGTATCCCTTTTCACGCAGCAGATTCATAAGCTTTTCGTCAGTAAGGGGTGCCCTTTTGTTTTCAGAGTCAACAGCTTCAGAGAGAATTTTTTTGACCTCTCTCGTGGAAACCTCCTCACCGCTATCCGTTGATAAGGATTCAGAGAAGAAATATTTCAGCGAAAATACACCGAAATGAGTTTGTACATATTTGCTGTTCGCTACCCTTGAAACGGTGCTGATGTCTAAATTTACAATCTCTGCAATATCTTTTAAGATCATCGGTTTCATCTGTGTCTCATCACCAGATATAAAAAAACGCTCTTGGAACCGCATGATTGCTGTCATTGTCATGAGTAGGGTGTTCTGACGTTGGCGGATGGCATCTATGAACCACTTCGCATTGTCTAATTTTTGCTTGACAAAACTGACCGCTTCCTTGTCAGATTTAGAGGTTTTAGCACCCTCCGAATAAGACCGAAGCATTGTTTCGTATTCCTTGCTCACCCTGAGTTCTGGGGCATTCCTTGAGTTAATGGTCAGCTCTAACCTACCTTCATTTTCATAAATAATAAAATCGGGGACAATTTGTTGAAAATTTTTATTACTTCCCTTGGAAGAACCTCCTGGTTTAGGATTTAGTTTTAATATCTCGTCTATTGCTTCTTTTAGGTCCCCACCTTCAATTTCCAGCTTTTTGGCAATCTTTTCGTAGTGTTTTTTGGTGAATTCTTCAAAGTGTTTTTCAAGGATTGTCTTGGCCGTAAATTTGGCAATATTCCCATCCTGTTTTCGGTCAATTTGTATCAAAAGGCATTCTTGAAGATTGCGCGCCCCGACACCTGCGGGGTCAAGCTCTTGAATTTTGAGTAATGCCTCTAACACCTCTTCTTCGGTGACATGAACATTCATAGAGAATGCAAGATCATCCACGATAGCTTCTATATCGCGGTTTAAATAACCTGCTTCATCAAGGTTGCCAATCAATACACTAGCAATTAATTCTTGACCTTTTTCAAGGTGCAATAATTGAAGCTGTTCGTTTAACCTTTCTCTAAATGTGGTGCCTCCCGCAAATGGTATTACTTTATCATCTGAATCTTTAGACTGATTGTTGGCTCTGGTTTTGTAGTCTGCTACATCGTCTTGAAGGTAGTCGGAGATATCAAATTCTTCGGTATCGCGCTCCTCAAATTCCTCCTCATTCGAATATTCCTCTTCAGGTTGATCTTTACCTTCTTCTAATGCAGGGTTTTCTTCAATTTCTTGTTTGATTCGTTGGTCTAACTCCATCGTTGGTACTTGAAGCAATTTCATCAGCTGAATTTGCTGAGGAGAAAGCCTTTGCTCCAATTTTTGAATAAGATGTTGTCGTAATGCCATAATCTAGTCTTCTTTCAAATATAAGGCATAAAAATCCTTTTAAAAAACTAGATAATGGTTTGAAAGGTTAAAAAACAGTTAATACAGACCTACTCTATTTTTTGCTTCATAACTTGATATATTTCCCAAGTCGTTTGATTGAATGCGCAAATAAGTAAGTGCATATTTGAGGGATTATGCATACCATCGAGCTGATTCGGCACAATAAAACTGTAATTAACCAGGTATTTATCGTTCGTTAAGTTTTCACTAGTAATTGGCCTTCCGAAACTTTCTTTATTTAGGTTTCCTCTATGGATATCTCGATGCACGTAGGACGAGTTGTGGGAGTTGTCAGACATTTTTTGGTCGCCAACTAAAGAGTCTTCAATGAGATAAGCCATTAGCCCTAAGTCGTCCATTACATTGTCCTCTAATGGGTCTATTTCTACATGAAGGAATGCTCCTTTGGTTTCTTCATAGTAATTCAGTTTGGCCTGTAGATTGACTTTTAAATCGTTGTTCGAAAGCATCTGATTGGCCCGGTCCTCAATCAATAGTGGATTACTTGAAAAGAACCCTTCAGCTGTCCCAAACCTATTCGCCGACACACTAGGGTTTCCGAAAAACCCTACCGAAACAGCTGTCCCGAAGTATGAACCGATTTCAAGTCCTTGGGGGTTGGTAAAATCTGTTGGGTAATCTGGAAGGTCAATCTCCTGAAAGGAATCGAGACCATTGGTTCCAGCATGTATGGCAACATTGAATATCCTTGTTGGATTTGCCAAGTAAAGATTATGAACATAATCAGCTACAGCCGGGCAATTATTGCATGTATGACCTGTAAAATCCTCAATCATAACATTTCTCAGCGTATTTGGATTAGTTGTAAATAATGGCCACTCATTATTTTCATAATCTGACCATAATCCGGGATATAAATTTGTATCCAAATCAATACTAACCTGTGGTGGGTAAGGATTTTCTATGTGGTCGCACGAACAAAGCAGACATAAAATAATGGTAAGTGAAAATAAATGACGCATAATTAAAAACTTTGAGTGAAGCTAAGGGTAAGACCATTGTTGGCAGGAACGAATCGACAAACGCCACCTACACAAAACAAACCGGCTCGTTGTCTACCATATGAAAGCGTTAAGCGTGTTGATTCTTTAATGTATCCGCAAGTGATGATTGGATAATTTACTCTTTTGTTTTCATCAGAATTACCATAGTTATACTGGTTCATAAAGCTGAAAAAATAATGAGGTGAAACCGTATATTCTATAAGTGCTGTAAACCAATCACCTTGGTCATTTCCTCCATTGGCTTGAGGTTTTACAAACAATCCTTGAAGCTCTGTCCTTATTGAGTGCTTGCGAGCTACCTTAAATAGCATTTCAACAACTCCAATATGTGCATTTATGATTCCTTTTGAATCGTTTGATATTTTGGCTACATCATTATTGATTTTGATATTGTAATAGCTGAGCGTTCCCGAAAACTTTTTGGTAAACTTTTTATTGATATTGAAGTTAATATCCTGCCAATAGAGGCTATCGCTCATCACGAATGGAGTACTGCTATAGGTGACTCTTGTTGAGTCATTTGGATTGTAATTACTCGCATCCATTTTGGGTTGATAGGTTGTAGAAAAATTGGCTCCAATGGTTGTTCCATATTTTCCACCGAGTTTTGTCTTCCTTTTGAAAGTGTAAAGAAAGTCTACCTGGTACGCAACTTCACCGAGAGGCTGGGTTGCATAAGGATATAATGTTGCAACTAAATTATAGGTATGTGTTTTATTTAAGGCGGGGAGATAATTGATTAAGGCATCCTGAAGAATCTGGTTTCGATCTGATCTGTAGCTCATATTATCAGCGGATTTTGCCGAGAAAAGCAGACCGAGGCCCTTTTTGGTATACGTTAGGTTAAAAACACTTGCGTGGCCATTGTTATAAATATATTTATTGTCAATACTAGGGTCTTGCTCCTTGTGAACGTATTCTCCATCTAGAAAGAAGTTCTTATACATCAATTGAAAACGTCCACCATAGCAGCCCACGTTTTCGGGTAGTATTAAAGCTGAGTAGTCATCTCTTTGGTATTTACTTACAAAAGATGCGCCTAAAACAATGTCTAATTCCGAATCATTCAATTTTTTAAAAGCCTCGTTTAAATGAATCTCTCCATCAATACCACGCACAATACCGTTTGAGTGTACAATTCTTCCGCTTTGAAAAGAGAGTCGCTGTAGACCGTAAAGGCCTTTTATCACTATTCCTGCTTTGGGTTTTACAATGATTCTTGCACCATCTAAAAGGGCATCATAACCTAAAGCTCGGTCCTCGTATGCCCTGAGCGCTAAACCACTTCCGAACTGCTCATAAAATGAGCCAAGTGTTACATCTACGAAGTCGTTTTTATATCCGACATAGCGCATTCCGAGGCCAGTCCCATCAAATCTATTCGGGTAACCTTGAATTCGCGGTAAGTAGGACTCTAAACGCATTCCTGCTTTGAAATTACCGTTCGTATAAAATACATTCATATATGAATTAATGAGTCCTTTTGTGGGAGGTTGATTTGCTCCGATAATTGTATCTTCATTTAGGTATTGAAAGGTAGACTCTGCATTTCCAGTGACCGAACCCTGCGAAAACAAAAATGTAGCTCCCAAAAGAAAGGAAGCCAAAAGCAAATTTTTAAGATTCATTTTTTCCTATTTGGAACCTAGTTTGAGAATTTCTTCGTAGAGCTCTTCCTCATCACCAGGAGCATAGTTGTTGTGTGAATATACAATATTTCCATCAGTATCGATAAGAAATGTATGCGGTACATTATTGACACCCATGGCTCTTTTAAAGTCTCCATTCGGATCTAACAATATTTCATAATCCCAGGCCTTCCCATTTGCATATACAGCTACTTGTCTTTTGGTTTTTTCATCATCTACAGATACTGCGACGAGAGTAACACCTGTTTCATCTTGCCAGTCTGGATACAAATCATGAATGGTATTCAGTTCTTTTTTACAAGGTGAGCACCAGGTAGCCCAAAAACTTATAACAACTGGACCTTCAAATCCCATTTCTGCTGTGTTCACAGAAGAACCTGACAGATCTTTGAGTACCACTGATGGGAGTTTTTTTTCTGATTTTTGTGTTTCTTGAGCAAATAAAAAGCCTGCAAAGAGGCAGAATAAGAATGTAAATGTCGTTTTCATAAAATATTTTTAATCATAAGGAGCAAAAAGAATGCCACGCCAAAAGTAATAAAAATAAGAAGTATACATTTGGCACTGATTTTGTTTGTTCTTTGTCATTCCGTTTGGAATAACTTATATTTGTTATATGAAAAAACTCTACTTTACTATTCTACTTATTTTACCATCCCTTCTGATTGCACAAACCGCTATTAATCTCCAAGATTCTGAGGAAAATATTTCTGGAGGAGTTTATGAGTATACTACGTCAAGCGCTGATGGTGTTGACATTCCATTTGAAATCAAAAATATGGGAACGAGTAATGCGGTATGGCGTGTTACTAGGTTTAAAGTGAATGTTCCAGCCTCATGGTCAGACTTAATGTGCTGGGGTCATTCTACTGACCAATTTGGTGGGACTTGTTTTGGTGCAAGCCAAATGAATACAAATCCATGGACGAATCCTCAAGGAACCTCTTTCGATGTTGGTCCGGGCGAATATGGCAAACTAAAGGCAACAATCAATCCAACTGAAGGGGCAACGGGCCTTGGTCATTATCGATATTATGTATCTAATGATGGTGCGAACTACATTGACTCCGTGGATATAAAATTTGACTACAGCTTATCCGTTGAAGAAGTTGAGCCGATTTCAGTATCTATCGTTCCTAACCCAGCATCTGATTTTATTAAAGTGAATCTAGAAGGTGTTGCATCTGCCGAAATGACAATGGTAGATGTATTGGGGAGCAAAGTATTGAATCAAACCGTATCCACCACATCGACGTTTGATATTTCTAACTTTCGCAATGGGGTATATATTATGTCTTTCAATGCACCTGGTTCAAAATCAATTGTGCGTAAAGTTATTGTGAAGCATTAATTAATTGTTAAGCATTACCTCTCGTTTATCATTCTGAGCAACATTAGCGAATTAAATTGTCTACTTTCGCTGTATGTCTAAAAAAAGATCCAAAAAAAGATCTGGTGGTGTTAATCGAAAATCACTTAGAACTTTACTTATTCGTGTTTTTGAAAAACACATTTCTAGTGAATTAACGCATAAAGAAATTTGTCAAATTGTAGATGCAAGAGATCCAAATTCTCGTCAAAATGTATTTGATGAACTCAACGTTTTAGTCAAGCACGGATCGATTGAAAGAATCAATCATTATACTTTTAAAGCCAAGTCAGACCTAAAATATTTAGAGGGTCAAATAGACATAACGCAGCGGGGAGCCGGTTTTGTTTCATGTGACGGCCATGAAAAAGACTTTTATATTTCTCCCCACAACATCAATAAGGCGTTAAATGGTGATCTAGTCAAGATCAAGGTAATCAAACAGGGGCAATCGCGAGATGAGGCAGTTGTGGTTGAGGTGCTTAAAAGAGATAAGGTACAATTTGTTGGTGCGTTGAGAATTCTTGATAAACATGCGGTATTAATTCCAGACAATCCTAGATTGGGACTAGATATTGAGATTCCAAAAAATAAAATTGCAAATGCTAAAAATGGGGACAAGGTCCTTGTTAAAATTACCACATGGCCACAGGGTAGGGAAATTCCATTTGGGGAGGTCACTGCAGTTTTAGGTACAAGCGGAAGTAATGATGCCGAAATGCTTGGTATTTTATACAATCAAGGGATAGATCCAGTATTTCCGGATGCTGTAATGGAAGAGGCGGAATATGTCAAAATAGAGTTAGATACTGAGGAGATACAAAGAAGACGTGATTTTAGGGAGGTGTTGACCTTCACTATCGATCCATTAGATGCAAGAGATTTTGACGATGCCCTATCCATCCAAAGATTATCTAATGGACATCTTGAGATAGGTGTCCACATTGCAGATGTAAGTCATTATGTTGAGGAGGGTAGCGCAATGGATATTGAAGCTTTAAAGCGTTCAAATTCTGTATACCTCGTTGACCGCGTTGTTCCTATGCTTCCTGAGCAATTATCAAATGTTGTATGTTCGCTAAGACCACACGAGGATAAGTTTAGTTTTTCAGCTGTTTTTGAATTAGATGAAAATGGTAAAATATACAAGGAATGGTTCGGAAAAACGGTGATTCACTCTGACCGAAGATTTACTTACGAAGAGGCCCAAGAAATTATTATGGGGGCAGATGGTGACCATAAATCAGAGCTCTATTTATTGAATAAAATTGCCAAAACACTTCGAAAAAGAAGGATGAAAAATGGTGCATTGAGTATTGAATCTGAAGAAATGAGGTTTCGTTTGAACGACAAAGGTTTTCCTGCGGAGGTGGTCATAAAGAGATCTCAAGAAGCACATAAGCTCGTAGAGGAATTTATGTTACTTGCAAATAAACAGGTTGCTATTTTTCTAGGGACGCCGAAAGAGGATGGTGGAAAAGTTGTAACAAGTTTGTACCGTACACACGATCAACCTGATCCTGCTAAACTAGATATATTCTCGGTTTTCATTGATAAATTTGGCTACAGAGTGGATTTGAATCAGCCTGAACAAGTAGCAAAAAATATCAATAAACTCTTGGGTGATATTCGTCTTAAAAATGAATATTCATTGATTCAATCTATGGCAATTCGGTCTATGGCAAAGGCAAGCTATGAAACTGAGAACATCGGTCACTACGGCTTGGCGTTTGACCACTACACACATTTTACTTCGCCGATTCGAAGATACGCAGATCTAGTGATACATCGGATATTGCATGCGAGTATTAAAGGGCATAAGAATAGTTATGCCAAAGGTTTAGAGCAAATTTGTAAGCACATCTCGGCAAATGAAAGAAAAGCATCTGAGGCAGAGAGGGAGTCTACCAAATATTTTCAAACTTTATTCGTGCAAGAATTTATAGGTGAAGTTTTTGAAGGGACGATTTCAGGCATTGCTGATCATGGTATGTACGTGCGAATGAAGGACAATTATTGTGAAGGCATGGTTCCCATGAACCAAATCCCGGGTGATAGATTTCATTTTGACCAAGAAAAATTTTGTATTCGTGGCGCTAAAACAAAAAAAGAGTACAATTTTGGCGATACGGTTTTTGTACGCATTTACGAGGTAAGTCCTCGAAAGCGACAAGTAGATTTGGAATTCATAAGTGATCACGAGGATGGCATTAATTAAAAAATGTAGAGGCTTCACTCCTAAAATCGGAGAAGATTGTTGGGTTGCGGAAAATGCTACTTTGGTAGGAGACTTGGTGATGGGAAAGCAATGTTCAGTTTGGTTCAATGCTGTAATTCGTGCCGATGTCAATTCAATACGAATCGGGAATAGTGTAAATATTCAAGACGGTGCCGTTTTGCATTGTACTTATGAGAAAACAAAAGTGGAAATAGCAGACAACGTATCCATTGGTCATAACGCCTTAATTCATGGTTGTAAAATTGAAAGCAATGTTTTAATTGGAATGGGTGCTATCGTCATGGACAATTGCCACATTGAGTCAAATGCCATTGTCGCTGCGGGTGCCGTTTTACTTGAAGGGACGAAAGTTGAATCCTGGACAATATACGCAGGTGTTCCAGCGAAGAAAGTAAAAACTTTATCAGAGAAGCTTTTTAAAGGTGAGGTTGAACGAATTGCTAAAAACTATATAAAGTACTCATCCTGGTTCAAATAAAAAAAGCGACTCTTTCGAGCCGCTTTTATATCCAAATTCTATTAAGGATTAAGCTTCCTGAGTTGAAGCTGTCGCAAGTGCATATACTACAAGACCGAAACCGATTTTGTTGATCGCATCACCGATATTGTATATTACATCCATTGCCAACTGCATTCCGAAGATTTCTCCTTCTGCACCATACCATCCTGCAGTACCTGCCATATATCCGATAGGATAAATTGCCCATCCAATAATAACAAACTTTACAAGTGTATTGTGAGCTTTTAATACTGCTCCTCCTGCTTTTGTTGCCAACTCTTTTGCTTCACCAACAGCAATTAAGTAAACAATATAGAAGTAGGCAAGACCAGAAACCAAGCCCCAAAGTGCTGCATTATCTCTATCAACACCTTCACCCCAATATCCTGTAACTAACATTACAGTTGAGGCACCAATCAAGGTCCACATCAATTTCTTACCTGCTCCAGCTGCTTTAAGAATCAAATAAAACTCAACGCACATTAATGGAACTGTAAGAATCCAGTCTACATAACGGAAGAAAGTTGGAGATTCACCAGTAGAAGCCCAATAGTCACGCATGTAGTAGTAGTGAACTGCTGCTATGAATGTGATTAGACCGGAAACTAAAATAGAAGTTTTCCATTTGCGGTCAAACGAGTTCATAGATAAAAAGAAAAAGGCAGAAGCTGCCATCATTGCCATACACCCTACAAAGAATGTAAAGCCAACATAGTCGTCAGTAGCCATTACTGGTACCGATAAAAATAAATTAGTCATTTTGTTTAAGTTTTTGGTTACACAAATTAAACGAAAATAGGTTCAAAAAGTTCATGAAGTTGCACATTTTTTTTGGAAAAAAATACTGTTTTCAGCCTAATATGTTGTTTTACAACGATTTATGAAATATAAAAAACGAGAAGTTTTTGTACAAAAATTGAGTCATATATCAAGGATTTGATTAAAAATGTTCAAATTCAATTGTGAAATCTGCACAAACTTTTTAGTTAATTTAGCGAAAAACAAAAGCAATGAAATACAAAATGTTAGATGCAAGTCTATATATTTCAAATAGGAAAAACTTCATGTCCCAAATGGAGCATGGCACTTTGGCTGTTTTTAATTCAAATGATATATTCCCAACAGGTGCAGATAGTACATTGCCTTTTCAGCAACACCGTGATATTCTTTTTTTATCCGGAATAGATCAAGAAGAGTCCATTTTGGTGCTTTTCCCGAATGCATCTAATCCCAGGCAAAGAGAGGTTTTGTTTTTAAAGGAAACCAGTGAACTAATCGCAATTTGGGAGGGCGAGAAACTAGATAAAAAAAGGGCTCTTGAAGTATCTGGAATTTCATCTGTTCATTGGCTTCAAGATTTCCCCACCATTTTTAAGCAAATGATGTCAGAGGCAAAAGGGGTGTATATAAATACCAACGAACACCTTCGTGCGAAAACAGAGGTAGAAACACGAGAAGACCGTTTTATAAAAAAAATGAAAGCTGATTATCCAGCACATCAAGTTCATAAGTCAGCTCCTATATTACATCGTTTAAGGTCAGTGAAGCATCCAATAGAAATTGAGGCGATGCAAAAGGCTTGTGATATTACTAAAGCTGGTATTAATAGATTATTAAACTTTATAAAGCCGGGAGTTTGGGAGCACCAAATTGAAGCCGAGCTAGCCCATGAATTTTTAATGAATTCTTCGCGTGGTTTTGCCTACACTCCTATTGTTGCGTCAGGAAAGAATGCATGTGTATTGCACTATGTTGAAAACAACAAGGAATGCTTCGACGGTGACGTTATTCTACTCGATGTTGGTGCAGAGTACGCTAATTACGCATCAGATTTAACTAGATGCATTCCTGTAAACGGAAAATTTACGCCACGACAAAAAGAAGTGTACAATGCTGTGCTTCACGTTAAAACCGAGGCAGAAAAGTTATTGGTACCAGGAACATTGATGGCAGAATATCACAAACAGGTAGGTTTACTTATGGAAGAGCAGTTGGTGAACCTAAATCTCATAACTATGGATGATATTAAAAATCAAAACCCCGAGTGGCCGGCTTACAAGAAGTATTTTATGCATGGGACATCTCACTTTATTGGTCTTGACACGCATGATGTTGGCATTTGGCACGAACCAATAAAAGCCGGTATGGTTTTTACATGTGAACCAGGGATTTACATACCTGATGAGAATTTAGGAATCCGTTTAGAGGATGACCTTGTCGTGCAAGAGAAAGGGGAGCCAATCAATTTAATGTCTACTATTCCATTGATTGCTGAGGAGATTGAGGAAAAGATGAATTCCTGAAGTTGTTAGCACACAAAAGTATTGGTAAAGGAAGGACGTGTGTTTTTCTTCACGGTTTTCTCGAGTCCTCAAACATGTGGCAAGGTCTACCTTTGATAGATCTTAAAGTACATTGTTTATTTGTTGACCTTCCAGGGCACGGTAAATCTGAATTTTCTGTTACTGATTCCCCCCAAGGAGGTATTGAACAAATGGCAATTCAGGTGATAGCGCTCATAGAATATTTAGGGGTTGAAAAATTTGATATTATTGGACATTCAATGGGTGGTTATGTCGCCTTAGAAGTGAAAAGATTAAAGACGCAATGCGAGAAAGTAGTCTTGTTGAATTCGAATTTTTGGACGGATACTCCTAACAGAGTCATTGATCGGAAAAGGGTTGCAACAATTGTTCAGAAAAACAAAACCTTTTTTCTTCAAAATGCGATTCCGGGTCTTTTCGTGAATCCCAATAAATTTAAAGTTGAGATAAGTGAGTTGATAGCGGAGGCTGGTGAAATAGATTCAAGCGCCATTGCTTATGCTTCATTAGCGATGGCTTTGCGTAGAGATTTTACCAAATTAATTCCCCTCAACGATTTGTATGTGATTCATGGTTTAGCAGACCGACTGGTTTCGGCTGAACTCTTCAAAGTACGTGGTATTTTGGACGGACATTTTTTTGAGTTGCAACACGCTGGACATATGAGTCATATGGAATCTCCAGATGAACTTATTCAGGCGCTGAAGGTTATTTTGAAAGATTTCAAAAGTAATTCAAATTCAACTGTCGGGAATTAGTAATTAATACTTTTGGCATGATTCTCGCTAAATGTTATTAAAGCTTGCATAGAATCTAATCTAATTGATTCATTTGACTTGACATTTATTATTTATTAAATCCACCCTTATGAAAACATCTATACTATTATTTTCCTTTCTTTTCACTTTTGTGGCTTTCGGTCAGAAAAATAATGTTCGGAGCGTCCCTTCGAAAACTTCGCCTGCGAAACCGGCAGTTCGGACTACCTCTCGACCGTCAAGCGCCCCTGTTTCGAAACCTTCAAGGCAAACAAGGCCAGCTGTATCAAGACCGCTAAGGCCGTCTTCCTCAAGCTCAAGTCCTTCTCGATATGTTGCGCCATCCATCCAGCAATATAGTACGAAGCATCCCGCTCCCAATTCTGGTGGATCAGTATCTAATTCAAATCGCCGACCTGTAGGAAATAGTTCTGGTACGTCAGGCGCATCGAGCGCTGCACCTAATACCAACGGGTCAACATATGTGAACTATTCATCTCAGTCCTGTGGGACGAATCCTAATACCGGATACTACAATTCTTTTGGCCCGATGGTCGGTGTCTCAGGTACCGGATTTGAGTATGGTCGCCTAGCTCGTTTAACTGGGGGGAGATATGTAAAATACCCTACTCATCAAGTGGCTCGGGCTCTTCAAGATTTAATTTTACAAAATGCAAACGACTCCACTGACATCGTCATTTTAGTCGATATTTCAGGGAGTATGAAAAATAACGTTAAGGATATTTCACGAGAAAGCCAAAACATCGTAAATGTGATGCCTTTTGGTTCAAGATTGGGGGGAGCAGTTTTTAAATATTCCAAGTCACCAGATTGGTTTAAATATTCTGACCTGAATAAAGATCATTATTATGCTTTGGACTTTATCGCCGAGAAGAGACAGTATAACAGTAGCGAATCTCATTATGATGCACTTCTGAAAGTAATGGATGCGAATTCATGGAAAAATAGAAAGAGGATGGTGATAACCATTACGGATGAATTTATTGAATCTGGTGAAAATTATAATTCGGAGAGTACAATTGTCTCAGCTGCAAACGCAAAAAATATTGAGCTTCATACAATCATGCTGAATAACTAAAGGAGTTAAATTTAAGGTTAAATTATTCAAAGACGAGATATTTAGTCATGCTGCCTTTTCAATGCTCATAGATGCTCTTTTCAAAAGTATTATTTTTAGGGGTATGCTTTTCAACGAGTCTTATCAGTTGCAGTTATGTATATGATCTTTATCTCTTTTCTAATCCTTCCGTTTCTGAGCATTTCCCAAAAACAGCATTCAGAGTCAATGCATAAATATGTATATGAACTACCTTTTGAGGCAGGTAAGACAGTTTTGATTATGCAGGGCTATAAAGGTAAATTTTCGCATGTGGATAAGTATGCATTGGATTTTCGCTTGCGAAAAGGAGAATTGGTCTGTGCTTCTCGGGGAGGAGTTGTTTTGAAAGTTATTGAACATAACAACATCGGAGGAGCAAAAAGGAGGTACATAAATTATGGTAATTATATTGTTGTCGATCACGGGGACGGTACCTTCGGGGGCTATTGGCATTTACAACAGAATGGTGCGTTTGTAGAGATTGGAGACACCGTAAAGACAGGAGAGCCAATTGGGAAGTCGGGTAGTACAGGGTTTTCCTCAATGGCCCATTTACATTTTATGGTATACAGCTATGATGAGAATGGTCGTCAACTTACTCTGCCGACTCTATTTAAAACGAAAAAAAAAGG
>CAJWAO010000052.1 GCA_913020765.1 uncultured Flavobacteriales bacterium
TGAGCTTCAAAAAGAGCTTAAGCTTAGCTACAACAAAGCACGTCAGGCAGCAATTACAAATGAAATTTTGGAGATTGTTGGTGGAGCGGAAGCTTTGAATGCTTAAATTAGTGCAAAATACTCTTTATGGATTCCAACATCAAAGTCCTTATTGTCGACGATCATAAGCTCATCAGCGAAGCGTGGTCATCCCTTTTGCAGGATGCTCCAAACATTTTGGTAGTAGGAACCGCAGATAACGAAGATGACGCGTATACAATGTCAATGCAGCACAAACCCGATATTGTATTAATGGATATCAATTTAGGAGAGGGTAGCGGCTTCAATGCAACCGAAAAAATAAATGATAGCTTACCGAAAACACGCGTTATCGGTCTTTCTTTGCATGACGATATCACGTATGTTAAAAAGTTTCTCTCCATAGGTGCAAAAGGTTATCTTACAAAGAATACTTCCAAGAGTGAATTGGTTGAGGCCATTCATGGGGTTTATAAAGGAGAAACCTTCATTGCGTCTGACATAAAGGACCGATACTTTACTTCGCTTTTAAATGTTGATTCTGAGGCCAAAAAAGAATTGACAATGAAGGAGATTGAAATTGTCAAGCATATCGCCAAAGGTCTAACCTCCAAAGAGATCGCAGAGAAGCTTTTCATCTCTCACAGAACAGTTGAAACACATAGGCATAATATTCTCAAAAAGTTGGATATGCCGAATTCTGCGCAGCTCAGTAGCTGGGCCAAGGATAAGGGTTACGTTTAGAAGTAACATAAGCCCAATTTAATTCAAATATTCCCAAATATTACGCGTTTATTACCTGGAAATTGAAACGAATTTCCCAGCCTTCGTTTGTATGATAAACAAGTTCTATGAATACTACTTATCTCCTTATCTTAAGTTTTACATGTCTGCTTTTCAGTTGTAGAAAAGTCAATAATACTTGCACTGTCACGGACTATCCGGAGGCACCTGGTTCTGATTGGTATACCGCTTATGGAGGGTCAGGAGAAGAAGCCCATGGTCATTTTATCTTGACTTGTTCTGATGGTGGTTATCTTCAGGTCGGTGAAACTGGTTTTATACCTAATTCCGCAAAAATATTGGTGGTTAAGACCGATCAAAGTGGTGTTTTCCAATGGTCAAAGGAATTCTCAGGCGGAACAGGACACAATCTCGGTAACTCTGCATTTGAAGGTGAGGATGGATATTTTATTTGCGGTTCTTTAAATGAAAATAGTGCCATTATAAAGCTCAATAAATCAGATGGGAGTATTGTTTTTGAGAAAACACACGACAACGGTGGAAGTGATGCTTTCGAGCACATCAGCGTTACTCCGGAAGGTATCATTGCGGTTGGATATGTTCAAGCCGAAGATAATTTGAATACCTTTTTTACGGAAGGTCAAGGTTATCTTACCTTTCTTAATGCGGAGGGGAACAAAATAAACGGGATCAATCTTGAAAATAATATGGCCCAGGCTTATCGCATTGAAAATTTAGGGTCTGATTTTATTATTGCTGGGCTTACAGAGGGAGCAAATGATTATGCACTTTTAAAAATGGATGCTTCTGGTAATGTGATTTGGAATAAAAACTTTGGCGGCGCCAACTCAGACCATTGTTTTGCAATGGACTTGTCTGCCGATGGTCAGATATTACTTTCAGGTCATACCTTATCTGGAACTGAAAATTGGGATGCTTACACTATGAAAATTGATCTTGATGGCAATCAGCTTTGGGAGTCCAAAACAGGAAATCCTCGAGGCTTTGATCCGAAGTACATTCATGATGAGGTATGGGGTATAAAGGGAACTTTAGATGGTGGTTGTATCATTGTAGCCGGAACAGGCGATGAGTATAGCACCTATAAAAGACGTTGTGGAAATGATGGTGATGATTCCAATACATGGCACGTTTATTTGGTGAAATATGATGCCAATGGAAATATCGAATGGCAAAAGACCTATGGTGACGTTGAGGGCGGTGATTGGGCAGGAGAAGATATTGATTTATCTACTGATGGAGGTGCAATTGTTGCTGTTGATAATGGTTCTTTTGGTTTTCTTAAAATTTCGCCTTTCTAGATATAAACAAGAAATTTTTTGACTCATCAATCAAAAGTCAGACTTGTTTGTTGTAATAACATATGCAAGTCTTAAATACTGAACAACAATATCATTTCCCTTCAGATTGGGATTCCATTCAAGATCGAATACAGGCCATTGATCCGATTAAATATGCATCAACACGAAATTATGAGAATGGTGCATTGACCTTATTGGGGCCGTACATTTCTCGAGGGGTAATTTCTACAAAGTTTATTTTCGAGCATGTCAAGTCCTTAGATTTGGCATGGAAGTCAACTGAAAAACTTGTTCAAGAATTGGCTTGGAGAGATTATTGGCAGCAGATATGGGTGGCAAAGAAAACCCAGATTGAGTCAGACCTTAACTACGAGCAGAAAGGGGTTCTGAATTCAGGAGTACCTGATGCAATTGTTGAGGCCAACACGGGTATTGAAGCCATCGATACAGCCATAAATAACTTTTACAAAACTGGTTATTTACACAACCACATGCGCATGTATATTGCAGCTATTTGTTGTAATATCGGAAAGTACCATTGGAGTAAACCGGCTCAATGGATGTATGCAAATCTACTTGATGGTGATTTGGCAAGCAATCATCTCAGCTGGCAATGGGTCGCAGGTACATTTTCCAATCGAAAATATGTGGCAAATCAAGAGAACATCAACAAGTATTTTAACAGTATACAGCGCAATACTTTTTTAGATGTTCCTTATGAAGCATTTAATAACCTAGAGGTCCCCACCGAGTTAAGACAAAGTAACGATGGTATAACTAAAATCAAATACCCAGAATCTGTATCTCCCGAAGCAATTGAAAAAAAGAAAACTTTGGTATACAATTATTACAATCTGGATCCATTATGGCATGAGGAAGAGGATGTTCAACGAGTTTTATTAATTGAGCCTGATGTTTTTGAGCGTTATCCAATCAGCCAAAAGTGCATGGATTTTGCCGTTGAGCTTTCTGCTAATATCAAAAACATCAAGATAATGGTTGGGTCTTTTGGCTCATTGAAAGATCAGATAAACGGTGCTGAAATTATTTTTAAAGAACATCCCTTGAACGCCCATTATGAAGGAACGCAAGAGCATCGAGATTGGATGACTTCTGTTCATGGTTATTTTCCTGGGTTTTTTAAGTTTTGGAACAAAGCAAAAAAGGAGCTAGCTAAGTGAAAGAGACATTGAATATTGTTTGGCTTAAGAGAGATCTACGCTTACAGGACCACCTCCCCTTTTTTGAGGTGGAAAATAATACCAAATGCAATTATTTACCCATTTATATATTCGAACCATCAGCCATGTCTTATCCAGATTGTTCTCTAAGACATTTACAATTCGTGTACCACTCCATTTTGGAGATGAATACGGTTCTTGCGGCCTTCAATCGAAAAGTACACATCCTACACGGAGAGGCCTTAGATATTTTTAATTTCTTAATTGAAAGCTTCGATATACAAAATGTATATTCTTATCAAGAGAGCGGTGTGAAAGCCACATGGGATCGCGACAAAAATGTTTCAGCTTTATTCAAGTGTCATGGTATTAAGTGGAAAGAATTTCAGCGTGATGGAATTATTCGTGGGATTAAAAACAGGGTAAACTGGGATAAAAATTGGTTTGTTGCAATTAATTCTCCGCTGATACTAAATGTGTATTCTCAGAATACAGATACGTTAAAAAAATTACCCTTTGATTTACCGAATTCACTCGAAGAGGCACTTCAGAAATATCCAGATTCTTTTCAGAAGCCAGGGGAAACATACGCCATGCGATACATACGTTCCTTCTGTGAAGGTCGAGGTTCCAACTACAGCCGTCATATCTCTAAGCCCAAAGAAAGTCGAAAATCTTGTGGGCGAATATCTCCATACTTGTCTTGGGGAAATTTATCAGTACGTCAAGCAGTACAATTCGTTAGAAACCATCCCAATTATAATTTGAACAAACGGAGCTTCAATAACCACCTTACACGACTCAAATGGCGCTGTCATTTTATTCAAAAGTTTGAGGTGGAATGTACTTACGAGACACTTTGTGTAAACCGCGGTTATGAAACCTTGGAATATGAAAGTAAACCAGAATTTCTCGAGGCTTGGAAAAAAGGAAAAACTGGGATTCCTCTTGTAGATGCTTGTATGCGTTGTTTGATAGCAACGGGATGGATCAATTTTAGAATGCGTGCCATGCTTGTCTCTGTGTTGTGTTTTCATTTGGATTGTAATTGGAAGAAAGGAGTGTATCATATTGCCCAGCAATTCTTGGATTACGAACCGGGTATCCACTATCCGCAATTTCAAATGCAGGCAGGCACCACCGGTATAAATACCATCCGAATGTACAATCCCGTAAAGCAATCTCAAGAACATGATCCAAATGGCGTATTTATAAAAGAATGGATTCCTGAATTAGTAAATGTTCCTATTGAATTTATTCATGAGCCATGGAAAATGACAGCCATGGAGAAGGAGTTACACAATATAGGAAATGACTACCCTGAACCGATCGTAGATTTAACTGCTGTTGCAAAAGTTGCTCGAGCGAAAATTTGGGGACATCGAAAGCATAAAGCAGTCAGAGCCGATAGCAAAAGAATTGTAGCATTACATACCAGAAACAATGGAAAAAAGAAAAGCCGTTAACCTTATCTTCCCACACCAGCTTTTTGAGAAAAGCGACCTGTTAGATAACGCGTGCGAAACGTATCTCATAGAAGAATACTTATTCTTCAAGCATTTTAAGTTTCACAAACAAAAGATTGCATTCCACAGGGCTTCAATGCAGGCATATTCAGATTTCTTAAAATCACGAAATATCCCAGTAAAGTATATCGAGGCAACAGATGAAAAAAGTGACATTCGGATTCTTTTATCACACATTTTGGAGGCGGGTATTACGCAAATAAACTTCTATGATCCCGTTGATAATTGGTTGTTGAAAAGGTTAAATTCCTTTTCAGAAAGTTTGCATCTAAACATGCTCGAAACCCCATATTTTATTAATACAAACTCGGACTTGAGTACCTTCTTTCGGGCAGATAAGAAGTCTTTTTTTCAAACTACTTTTTACAAGCAGCAGCGCGTAAAGCACAATGTATTGATGGAAAAAGACGGTAGTCCGCGAGGAGGAAAGTGGACCTATGACGTTGATAACAGAAAGAAATATCCAAAAGGTCAGGAACCGCCGGTAATTCAATTTCCTAAATCAAGCAAATATTGGGAGGAGGCGATACGATATGTTGAGAGTCATTTTACGGATTATCCGGGTAAACTAGATGAGAAACGGATATATCCAGTCACCTTTCAGGAAACAAATGAATGGCTAACACTTTTCTTAAAAGACCGCTTTGAAGAGTTTGGGATATATGAAGATGCGATCGTTAAAGAGGAGATTTTTTTAAACCACAGCTTGCTTTCACCGCTGATGAATGCCGGCTTGATTTCACCACATAAAGTCATTAATGAAAGTCTTTTATTTGCTAAAAACAATCCTATACCATTGAATTCTTTGGAAGGTTTTATCCGACAAATCATGGGCTGGAGAGAATTTATTCGCGGAATGTATTTGTGCAAAGGCAGTTTTTCGCGAACCCAAAATTTTTGGGGTTTCGACCGTAAAATCCCGAAAAGCTTTTATGATGGTTCCACAGGTATTGAACCTGTGGATGATACGATTAAAAAGGTGCTAGCCACTGGGTATTGTCATCATATTGAACGGCTTATGGTGCTCGGTAACTTTATGCTGCTCTGTGAATTTGACCCTGATGAGGTTTATCGATGGTTTATGGAGCTATTCATTGATGCCTACGATTGGGTAATGGTTCCGAATGTTTATGGAATGAGTCAGTTCGCCGATGGGGGAACTTTTGCAACGAAACCCTATATCGGTGGTTCCAACTATATTAAAAAAATGAGCAATTACGGCAAGGGCTCATGGACTGATATTTGGGATGGTTTATTTTGGAGATTTATTTCTGTTAATCAAGACTTTTTCCTCAAAAATCCGAGAATGTCTATGATGGTTCATTCGTTTAATAGAATGTCCGATGATAAGAAATCATTGCATTTAGGGAATGCGGCAGCCTTTTTAGCTCGAATAGATGAGGAGTAACTACGTCGAAAAATGTTTTTCGATTTCTTCTTCTACATATGAGCGGACGTCCTCGTTATCAACCTCCTCAAGAACCTCACCAAGAAAAGCCTTCACCAAAAGCTCTTTGGCTGATTTCTCAGATAATCCTCTAGAACGTAAGTAAAATATCGCCTCATCGTCCAATTGACCTGTGGTAGACCCATGAGAACACTTCACATCGTCTGCATATATTTCAAGTTCAGGCTTTGAATTAACACTTCCCGTTTCACTGAGAAGGATGTTTGCATTGGACTGAAAAGCATTGATTTTTTGGGCATCTTTTCGCACAAAAACCTTTCCGTTGAACACATTTGTGGCCCGGTCATCAATCACTCCTTTATATAGCTCTTTCGAGTAGCAATGCGCTACTTTGTGGTCTACGGTAGTATGGTTGTCACAATGTGATTTTCCTTTTAAGGTGTAGGCACCATTCATGAACGTTTCACAGTTACTTCCGTTTACATTGATTCTTAAATCGTTTCTGGTCATTCTACCTGACAAAGGGAAGGTATTTATTGCGAATACACTATTCGCGGCTTGGTTCACATATTCTCTTTGTAAATCAAAAGTCTCGGAGCCGTTTTTTTGAATTTTATGAATACTTAAATGTGCATTTTCTTCCACATCAACAAAGGTCGATACATTGATGAAGCTTGCATTTTTTTCGGCGCCTTGAAAATTTAATATCACCGTGCCTTTTGCACTTTCTTTGCAAGAAATAAATATTCTCGGAAAGATTGCAGTATCTCTGGTGTTCTCAAAAATCAATTCTATAGTTTTATTTTCACCATCCTTGAACGTTAGCTCAATTGCTGCAGTACAATAGAGTAGGTTTAAGGCATCAAATGAATCTTCTTCACAAATACTAGGTAATTCATTCCATGAAGTTTTGATTCCTGCTAAATCTGAATGTTCTTTAGAGATTTTTCCATTGATGATGTGAACCTTCTTGCTGGTCTCTTTTGAAATGCTATTTGGCTTCGTTAAAGCTGAGCTTTTTCCGTCCAGCAAGAGCTTATTTAAACCATTCACATTGGTGTATTTCCAGGCCTCAATTTTTCTAGTCGGAAAATCCGTATGCTCAAGGAGCGCTTCCGCCTTTGATATGGAGTTATCGGAGATCGGAAATATTGTTGGACTGAGTTTTGTCCTAAGGACATCGAATTTAGTTTGTGTCAGCACCTTATCCATTATTTATCCGACTTGGGTTTCCTCTTTGATCCAGTCATACCCTTTTTCTTCAAGTTCTAAAGCGAGGTCTTTGTTTCCTGTTTTTACAATTTTTCCATCATAAAGCACGTGAACATAGTCCGGCACAATATAGTCTAAAAGTCTTTGATAATGAGTGATTACAATCGAAGCATTGTCTGCAGATTTTAATGAGTTTACACCTTTGGCCACAATCCTTAAGGCATCTATATCCAGACCTGAGTCTGTTTCGTCTAGTACAGCAAGCTTGGGATTAAGCATGGCCATCTGAAATATTTCATTTCGTTTTTTTTCACCTCCTGAAAAACCTTCATTGACAGCGCGCGATGCAAGCTTGCTATCCAGCTCTACGATTTTTGATTTTTCTCTAACCAATGCCATAAAGTCTTTCGCTGAAATTGGAGCTTCACCTCTGGCATCTCGGATTTCATTGATTGCCGTTCGGAGAAAGTTGACATTCGATACACCTGGTATTTCTACTGGGTATTGAAATGCTAAAAATAGTCCAGCATGTGCCCTTTCCTCTGTATCCAATTCCAATAAATCCTCTCCCTCAAAGGTCACAGAGCCTTCCGTTATTTCAAATTCTTCACGTCCGGCAAGAATGCTAGCAAGGGTGCTTTTACCCGCACCATTCGGCCCCATAATGGCATGCACTTCGCCTGAATTTACGGTAAGCGTCAATCCTTTCAGGATTTCTTTACCTTCAATGTTTGCATGTACATTTTTAATTTCAATCATAACTTTTGGTTTATCCTACGGAACCCTCTAAACTAATGGCTAATAATTTCTGCGCTTCAACAGCAAACTCCATTGGAAGCTGATTCAACACCTCTTTGCAATAGCCGTTCACAATGAGACTAATGGCCTTTTCTTCTGAAATCCCTCTTTGCTTGCAATAAAAGAGCTGGTCTTCACCAATCTTAGAGGTTGTGGCTTCATGTTCAATTTGCGCACTTGGATTTTTGCATTCAATGTATGGAAAGGTGTGCGCACCACAATGGTCGGTCATTAACAATGAATCGCACTGTGAAAAATTCCTTGAATTTTTGGCATTCTTATGAATTTGCACGAGGCCTCTATATGAGTTGTGTGAGTCTCCTGCAGAAATACCTTTCGAAATAATTGTGCTCTTTGTGTTTTTTCCGAGATGAATCATTTTTGTTCCCGTATCTGCTTGTTGGAAATTGTTTGTGACAGCAACAGAATAAAATTCTCCCACAGAATGGTCACCTTTTAAAACGCATGATGGATACTTCCAAGTAACTGCAGAACCTGTTTCAACTTGTGTCCATGATATTTTAGCATTTGTTTCGCAGAGCCCTCTTTTGGTAACAAAGTTAAAGACTCCTCCCACACCGTTTTTATCTCCAGGATACCAATTCTGAACGGTTGAGTACTTGATTTCTGCATCTTTAAGCGCTTTGAGCTCAACAACTGCTGCATGGAGTTGATTTTCATCTCTCTGAGGTGCAGTGCAGCCTTCAAGGTATGACACATAAGAACCTTCATCAGCAATGACCAATGTTCGTTCAAATTGTCCAGTTCCTCCCGCGTTAATTCTGAAGTATGTCGATAATTCCATAGGACACCTCACACCCTTTGGTATGTAACAAAATGAACCATCAGTAAATACAGCCGCATTCAGCGCCGCATAGAAGTTATCGGTATGCGGAATAATTGTACCCATGTGCGCTCGAACCAATTCTGGATGCTCTTGGACTGCCTCAGAAAAAGAACAAAAGATAATACCAAGTTCTTTTAACTTCGACTTAAATGACGTCGCAACGGAAACTGAATCCATTACGAAGTCAACGGCGACTCCAGTTAATCTTTTTTGCTCTTCGAGAGAGATACCTAGTTTGGCCATCGTTTCTTTCATCTCAGGGTCAACATCATCCCAAGACTCATATTTTTTAGCCTGTTTGGGGGCGGCATAATAAGTGATTTTATCAAAATCAGGTTTTTCGTATTTAATATGTGCCCATTCGGGTTCAGTCATTTTCAGCCACGCTCGGTAGGCATTTAATCGATAGTCAAGAAGCCATGAAGGTTCTTCTTTTTTGGTTGATATTAAACGAATAATATCTTCATTTAAGCCCACGGGAATTGTTTCGGTTTCCACGTCAGTGACGAAGCCGAATTTGTAATCCTGATTCTCAAGATCTTTTGCCAATTCATTTTCCGTGTATTGTCCCATATATTTTTAGACTGTTAATTAAACTGAAAAAGATTCACCACACCCACACGTTCTATCGGCATTGGGATTTTGAAAGACAAATCCTTTTCCATTCAGTCCGCCTGAAAAATCCAGTGTGGTCCCTAACAAATAGAGATAACTTTTTTTGTCTACCACAACTTCTATCCCATTATCCGTAAAACTAGAGTCGTCCTCTTTTCTTTCGTTGTCGAAGGTCAGCTGATACATTAGGCCTGAACAACCTCCACCCTCAACACCTACACGAATAAAGAACCCTTCTTTGCCGTCATCTTCCATGAGACGGAGGGCTTGTTTTTTTGCCGATTCTGTAACAGTAATCATTACTAGCGTCTGTTTTTATTTGTATTGTAAGTATACCTTATTTGTATCTGCAAAAGTACTACATTTTGCTGATTGCAGCAAAAATACAAGCCAGATGGATAGTTTAAACATTTCAATTTAAAACTTGTTTGATGGGTATGGAAAATAAAACTTTAATTATAGGCGGTACCAAAGGAATAGGAAAGGCGATAACAGAGCAGCTATCGAATCACGAATGCTACATAGTTTCTAGGTCTGAATCTTCGCTTCCCAATCACTTTATGGTGGATGCATTGACGGGAGATTTACCCGATATTGATGGTTTGACGGGACTCGTATATTGTCCTGGATCAATTAACTTGAAACCATTTCACAGGTTAACACAAGAAGACTTTATCAACGATTATCAAAAAAATGTGCTTGGCGCTGTTCGTGTGCTTCAGTTTTATTTTCGAACACTCAAAAAAAATAATGGTTCGGTTGTTTTATTTGGTACTGTTGCCAGTCAGCAGGGGATGCCATTTCACGCCTCAATTGCCGCTGCAAAAGGTGGTTTGGAAGCTTTAGCCAGAAGCCTAGCCGCAGAATGGGCGCCAAATATTCGCGTGAACATTGTGAATCCTTCATTAACAGATACTCCTCTTGCGGAGGCGCTGCTGAGTACGGAACAAAAGAGAGAAAATGCTGCGATGCGTCATCCATTAAAAAAAATAGGTTCACCTGCAGACATCGCTAAAGCAGCCATTTTTTGCCTAGAAAATGATTGGGTCACCGGTCAAACAATAGGTGTCGATGGGGGCATGTCTGCTGTAAGGGTTTAATTCTAAAGGACTTATTTCGTTGGCCTCGTTTTGATTATATTTGCCAAAAAAAATAGATGAATTTTTTAGAGCAAATGCTTTTAAACATTGGTTTCTCTTGGCAACTATCCATGCTATTGCCCTTTTTAATAATTTTAGTTTTAGGTGCTTCCATTGGTTTTATGTTTTTGAAAAGTATCAAAGCCACATTTTGGAGGTCCAGTCTTTCTATTTGCATTGGGATTGTATTTTCAGGCGTCTATTTTGCTTTTTATCCGATATATATTTCAGACTTGGAAAATGAATTTAGAATTGAAAAAAACTCAAGCAGTAATGTGCAAAATGATGGCTTTATGGAAGTATTGGTGCTTCCCGATTGCCCACATTGCATTTATTCAATAGATTTAGTAAAAAAACTTACTTTGCGCAATGCTAGTGCCAAAATCATTTATAAGATTGTGAGCAATGACGGATATGGAGGGGGTATAGAAGCGAAGCTAAAGGATGAAAATATGAGGTATTTACATGTTCCTCACAATGCTGATATACAAACCCTCTCCAAAGGGTCTTATCCCTCTTTTGTCTTTCATGAAAGAGGCGCAAAAGTCGTTCAAGTATGGAATAATAATGCTTTTGGGAGTAAGGCATTGGACTTCATTGAATCCAAATTAAATAGAGACTGAATTTTTGATAAAAACGGTCTGTTTGAAATTTCATTTGCGATGAATTGTCTATTTTTGATTTGATTAAGAAATAAAAAAAATAAAAAAATGTCATTTGAATTACCAAAATTGAGCTATGCCTATGATGCGCTTGAACCCCATATTGATGCGAGAACAATGGAAATCCATCATTCCAAGCACCATCAGGGGTATACCAATAACCTAAATGCTGCTATTGCCGGAACAGATTTAGAAGGAAAAACAATTTCTGAAATTTTAGTTGCATGTGCAGACAAACCTGCTGTTCGAAACAACGGAGGAGGGTTTTACAACCATACCTTATTTTGGGAAGTAATGTCTCCCAATGGAGGCGGTGCCCCTTCTGGAGATTTAGCAACCGCAATCGACAATGCCTTTGGATCCTTCGAAGGGTTTAAAGATGTCTTTTCTAAAGCTGCTGCGACACGATTTGGCTCTGGATGGGCTTGGTTGTGTGTTACTGATGGAAAATTAGAGGTTTGTTCCACAGCAAATCAAGACAATCCGATCATGGGGGAAGGATGTAGTGGAACACCTATTCTTGCACTTGATGTTTGGGAGCATGCCTACTATCTAAATTACCAAAATAGAAGACCGGATTACATTAAGGCCTTCTTCGAAGTAGTTGACTGGTCCGTTGTTTCTGCAAATTTTGAAGCAGCTAAGTAGTTATAAATTAACGTATTAACTTAAACTTTTATACGTTCTCAAGGCCAAATTGTTGGAGTTTTTATTCTCTAATTTTTGTGTTAAATTTGTGAGAACGAAAACCAATATTTTATGAAAAAACTTATACTATCTTTAATTGGAGTTGTCTTTGCATTTGCAACTACTGCTCAAGTTGTTGTTAGGGGAGTTACTCCAGAAGTAATTGCCAACAATTATGAATTTACATGGGCTGATCCCGGTGGTGGTGATTGGTCTTGTCCAGATTTTTTGGTGCCTAATACCTTTGTCGAAGCACCAATAATGTTTGCTGATGACGGTACAGAAGGTCTTAACCCGCAGGGTAACCCACTCTCAGCGGAAGCATGCAACGGTCCCTTAATTAATGATATGACGGGTCACATCGCAATTGTTTACAGAAATACTTGTGAGTTTGGATACAAAGCGCTTCAAGCACAAAACGCAGGTGCTGTAGGTGTGATTATTTTAAACCGAGATCCTGAGGTTGTTGGAATGGGTGGAGGAGCTGAAGGGCTCAACGTAACGATTCCTACAGTGATGCTTTCTAGTGTTGATGGAGCTACCCTAACAAACGAAATGGCCAATGGTGAGGTTGTCGTTTTTATGGGGAACAAGCAAAATCTATTTGCCAATGACGGAGGTTCTTCTGAGGAGGCTGCACTATCACCAAGATATGGTTCAATTCCAGTGGCAATGGCAAATAACAATTACTCCTTTCAAGTGGGTATAGAAGTTTATAACTTCGGATCAGCGGATAATACGTTCAATGTAACTGCATCTGTTGATGGACCCTCTGGTAATGTCTATACTGAGACAGTAAGTTCCTTAGTTCCGACGGGAGATACCTTGCCAATTTTCAATGGAAACCCATCTGAATTCCCTCTTGTTGCTCCAGGAACTTGGGAAGAGGGAGATTATACCTTGACCTACACCATTGCAATAGACGGACAAACAGATGAGTCTGATTTTGACAATGTATATACCCGAAATTTCAGTGTGACGTCAATGCTTTCTTTGGCAGGACAAGAAAATGGAACGCTGAAAGCCAATTCTTTCCCAAGCAACGCTACAGCAAGTTACCAAACTTGTATGCAGTTACAAGATGTTTATCCTAGTGTTACCTCTGGAATTTCTGGAGTTTATTTCGCTGCACAAGCGAGTGACTCAATCCTTCAGGATGAGGAAATCATTATTGACATTTTCGAATGGAATGATGCATGGATAGATGTTTCTGCGGGATGGGCAGCTATAACTTTTGACGATTTAAATCAAGTAGGTGGTGGATTGTATTACCCTGCTTCTAATGAGGAGAATGGTCAGGTAGTTTATGCACCACTTGACAATGGTGTGGCATTGGCAGATAACCAAAGATACTTGGCTTGTTTGACGACATACAATCCGAATATTGCTTTTGGGTATGACAATAGCTTGAATTACAATGCAAATTACGGCATCTATTTACAGCCAATTTCTCCATTGAACATTGACGGTACACAGTGGTACTCAGGATGGACAGGAGTTTCTGCCTTGTCTTTAGGATTGAAGATCGAGGAGAATGCAGGTCTCGAAGAGATTGCTGAAGTGTCAGGTTCAGCGTTCCCGAATCCTGCAACGGATATGGTAACAATTGATATTGATGGCGAAGGTGCAGCCAATGTTGTCGTTTCTGACATCTCTGGCCGTATTGCCTTCACAAACAATGTAACATTGGCAAACGGACAGTCATCTTTTGATATTTCTTCTTTGGATAACGGTGTTTACATGTTCAACGTAACATTGGAAAATGGAAGTACTTCAACCTTTTCGGTTGTTAAAAAATAAGTCACTTAATTGACGGAAAAGGGCTGATTTTATCGGCCCTTTTTTTTTGCACTAAAATCAAGGAATTCTTCCTTATCTTTGACCTCCGACATGACAAACAAATATACCGTCACAGCTGCATTACCCTACGCCAATGGCCCTATTCATTTGGGACATGTAGCAGGGGTATATCTTCCAGCTGATACCTTTGTTCGTTATTTAAGAATGAATGATGCAGATGTTTTATTTGTTTGCGGAAGTGATGAGCATGGCGCAGCAATCACCTTACGTGCTAAAAAGGAAGCTGTCACGCCGAAGGCAATAGTGGACAAATACCACAAGCTCATTGGAAATGCCTTTGCTGATTTTGGAATAGAGTTCGATGTGTATGACCGGACCACGAGTGATTTACATCATGAGACATCCTCAAATTTTTTCAAAGAGCTTAATCGTAAAAAACGATTCATTCAAAAGTCTTCAGAACAGTATTATGATGAGGAATTTAATCAGTTTTTGGCTGATCGGTATATTACTGGAACTTGCCCGAAATGTAAAAGTCCGAATGCATATGGTGATCAATGCGAGAAATGTGGAAGCGATTTGAGTCCTACAGATCTCATCGATCCGAGGTCTACCTTGAGTGGTAAGCTTCCTGTTTTACGAAAGACCTCTCATTGGTTTCTACCTATGGACCAACATGAAGAATGGTTGAAAGAATGGATTACTCAGGGAACGCTTGATGGGGTACAGCAACACGACCCTAAAGCATGGCGAAATCAGGTAACAGGACAATGCATGTCTTGGATAGATGGGGGACTGAAGCCAAGGGCTATGACACGAGATCTCGATTGGGGCGTAAAGGTACCGCTGCCTGATGGTGAAGGAAAGGTTTTATATGTATGGCTAGATGCACCTATTGGCTATATTTCAGCTACAAAGAAATGGGCACAGGACCATGGAAAGAACTGGGAGGATTATTGGCTAAAAGAAAAAGCCCAAGACCGAAAGCTGGTTCATTTTATAGGAAAGGACAATATCGTATTTCATGCCATTATATTTCCAATATTACTCAAGGACCACGGTGGGTATATTCTTCCCGATAATGTGCCTGCATCAGAATTTTTAAATCTGGAAGGAGATAAGTTTTCCACCTCCAGGAATTGGGCGGTTTGGTTGCACGAGTACCTCGAGGCATATCCTGATAAAACGGATGAGCTACGGTATGTTTTAACCTCAATTGCTCCCGAAAGCAAGGACGCTGAATTCACGTGGAAAGACTATCAAGCGAGAGTTAATTCGGAGCTTGCGGATGTATTCGGGAATTTTGTAAACAGAACGGTTGTACTTACAAATAAGTACTATGACGGTATTGTTCCTGCACAAGGATTACGTACCGATCAGGATAAAGCAATTATAGCTGAGGTATCTGACTCTGTTGCCCGTATTGGTGATTTAATTATGAAATATAAGCTGAGAGAGGCGCAAGGTGAGATGATGCGGATCGCACGCATTGGCAACAAATATTTGGCGGATAATGAGCCCTGGAAGCTCGTAAAAACGGATGCAAATCGTGTAGAGGCCATCATGAGTGTTTCATTAGAAATTACGCGCCAGCTATCCATTGCTTGCATGCCCTTTCTTCCAAAAACTGCCAAGAAGCTACAAGGATTTTTAAATATCAATTGTGACAAGTGGAACGATTTAAAAGATGCTAGTGAATTGACCGTAGGATCACAGATCAATAAGGCAGAGATATTATTTAAAAAGATTGAAGATGAGTTTGTTGAATTAGAGGTTCAAAAGCTCAAGGAGAAATCACAACAAACTTCTAAATTTCCTCCAATGAAAGAATTAATAGATTTTGAGACATTTCAGAAAATGGACCTAAGAATGGGCAAAATACTAAGTGCAGAAAAGGTCAAAAAAGCAGATAAATTACTCCAGCTAAGCGTGGATACGGGAATCGATACGCGAACCGTTGTTTCGGGAATTGCACAGCACTATGCTCCGGAGGATGTTGTAGGAAAAACAGTCCTCATTTTGCTCAATTTAGCGCCTAGAAAGATACGTGGGGTTGAATCACAGGGGATGATTCTCATGGCCGAGAACGAGGAAGGTGAATTAAGTTTTTTAGAGACCGAAAAGGAATTTTTACAAGGTCAATCTGTAAGTTAATTGATTTTTTTTTGGTGGGATTAAAGCTTTGCGCTATCTTTGATATCCCAATAAAGAAAGAAAATAACCCTAAAGATATATTGCGGGGTGGAGCAGTTGGGAGCTCGTCGGGCTCATAACCCGAAGGTCACAGGTTCGAGTCCTGTCCCCGCTAC
>CAJWAO010000053.1 GCA_913020765.1 uncultured Flavobacteriales bacterium
AAAAAGAAAACATAGTCATCGGTTATAATCATTGTATTAGTATTTTTATGTAATTCGAGTTTAACAAGAGTCGATATAACCTAAATTAATTAAAACTTTTACCCTTTGCCGTGACTTCACTTTGAATTTCACCTAGAACTCCTACCATCTCTGCCTCCATTTTTCGCAACTCTAGCATTTTTAAATCTTTATCATATTCAAAATCACCGGTTTGGACCCATTCCATGATCTCCTCCTTATAGGCATGTTCATAGGCTAAAACCTGCTCGGATTCATGGTCAACAACATAAAGCACATACAACTCCCTCCCTTCATTGGTCTCCTCCATTGGAACCACAAAACCAACACTAATTAACCAACTAAAAATTAAACTACTCATATTCATAATAACACTTTTTGATACCTATAACGCATCATCATAAAAGCGATACAGCACATCAAAAATATTATGTAATTTCAAGACTAGAAGGTGGTGGAAAAAGCACTTTGTGTCGCCATTGTGTCACCAACGAAAACAAAATCAGCGCAAAAACCCTTGTGATTAAAGGGCTTTAATATAGGTTTCGAATCCCAGGGGGATTAGTATTTTCTCAAAATAAGAGGCCTGTAGCATTCCTTTGTGATCACAGCACCATTGGAAACATCTTCAAAGGAACAAGTCGATTGAATAGCAAAGCCAAAAACGCGAGATCCCTCGGGTATAGATTCAAACTCTGGACAATCGCAAGCCATTTCAAAAGCATCCTCAAAACCACTCTTTAAATATAGGGTACTAACACCCGAAAGCTGTCCCTTATCAAAATTCATTTCATAACTCCAGGTTCCATCATATTGACTTTCACTCTGTAATATGGCATGAAAAGGTATCGCATTTACAGGAATCATAACCCCCTTTGTTTCTAACTCATTCATTTTATTGATACTGTCAAGAGAAAATCTTAAAGCCTTCTGCTTGGCAAATAGGGTCTTTTGCTCAGAGCGAAGTTCCTTTATCTCCCTCATTAGCTCCATATTTTTGGCATTCAATGATTTGATGGTGTTCGACTTATCCTTGAGTGTTTCCGACTTTTGATTCAGTTGTGCATTTGCTTTATCCAACTTCGCTGAAAGTACATTCTGTTCACCATTAATTTTTCGAATAGCTTTACCTAACACAATAGTGTCTTTAACATAAGCTTTATTAAGACTATCAATACGCATGTTTAACATTTCGATTTGCTCTTTTTTAGATTGAGCGATTGAATTAATACTAATGGCGAATGTCAAAAAGAGGAATACTAATTTCATTGTTAAAATTTAGGAATTAAAGATAGAAAAATGTACTGATTTTTACCTTGACGTAATTTGATTCAATTCATCCTCAAACATAAGCAGCATTAATCTACACGTATCCTCTTCAACGATAATAGGCATGCGCATTATTTTTTTTGTGGCATTTATTTCAACAGCATAATGAAGCCATATGATGCCATTTTCCTCGGTTCGGTTCATTGGAAAATCCAAATCAAACCCCAGAGGAAGGCTCCGGTATTTATTGACAATCTCCTGTTTAGTGAGGCTAGATTTTAAGGCACTGTTGGTCAAGCGATATAGCTCATTAAATTCACCTAATTTGTAATTTACATTGATGATATTACCGAAACTTGCCCCACCAATTAAAACTGGGTTACTCCAATCGATTTGAGTAATCGGATCCACTACATTTTTTTGAGTATTGACATCTTTCTCTGTTTCATCCTCAATAATCGGATTGACCTTTGTGGCCTCACGACATGAGTAAAGGTTCACTATGAGCAAAACAAAAATAAAAATGCGCATGAAATTTAAGAATTGATTTTTAAAAACTACTGTTTAACGATTATTCTAGGTTTGAATTTTCCTTCAATTTGAATTGTATAGGTCCCTGACTTAAGATTTTCAAGCGAAATCTCTGTTTGTTTACCCTTGAGCGCTCCTTTCATTATCTCACGACCCTGCTGGTCATGAATAACAAATTCATTCTGCAATGAGGTTTCTGTTTGAATGATAATCTTTTTCGAAGTTGGATTGGGATAAAGGTGATAAAAGTATAAACCTTCCTCATGAACGGAGGACTCACCTGTTGTAAAAATATAATCGGTCTCAACAAAACTATCTGAGCACGAACCAATTAAATCAGTCGCAAACAAGCTGACAGAAAAAGAACCCGAAGAGGTATACTCATGAAAGACGTTTAGGTTATTCGATTGGAGGATGGTACCATCTCCAAAATTCCATGTAAAATTATAGTTTTCAAGGTCGGGTGTTGTGTTTGTGAACTGAACAGCATACGGCGGCTCAGTGAATAATTGTTGGTTAGCACTAAATCCCAAATCAAATCCATTATTGATAAAGGCAAAATCCATCACGACAACTGAATCGCACCCATTGTTGGCCTCAAAAATTTGAGTATGCACACCTGAATCATATATCAATTGACCATTCCAGTCATATGCCTCTCCACAAAATGCGGAGTCACTTATGTAATTTGTCGTTGGTGCATTTGTATTTATCGAAACATAGGCTGTATCGCTACAATCACCATTGCTCACATAAAGTATGGCTGTTGCATCAATGGCGTCTGAATAAAAGTGACTAATGTTTTCAGCTTCTGATGAGCCGGTATAATACGTTCCATCGCCAAAATCTAAATAAAACGAATCTCCAACGCTCTCGCTATAGTCAAAGGCAACCACCATAGGAACGCAGCCTTCAATGGATTCAAGATCAATAGCTGCATTAATGGGGTTCATCGTCACGGTTACAGAGGTACTATGGATACATCCGAAATCATCAGCCACATTAAACGTGTAAGAACCGCTACTACCTTCCGGTGCAACAATGATTGCGGTGTCACCGAGATTACTAACAATAGTTGGATTTGGGGACCACCATGCGGAGTCAAGTGTGTTTTGATATCCAGGTTCTCCACCAATGATAGATTCATCAAAGTCTATCCCCCACCCGAAAATATAGCCATCATCAATACCTAAATTATCCTGCACGAAAAGTGTCCACTCACCGTTAAAAGGACAACCAATAAAGCCAGAGAAAGAATTATCGGGTGCATATATATTATTTGGATTGACAGATTGACCACCATTACCATAATTTGGCGCTGGAATTGTGTTTCCCCAATTCTGCGTCATTGGACCAATATCGTTCAACACAGAACTGAAACAATATTCCCATCCTTCACCCGGACCTGCACCTCCCGCATCATCTATTGGATCTCCAAGATATATTCCTCCTCCACTATTACCACCTGGTATCGCTCCATTACCTCCACCATAGGCATTTACAAGAGGAACAGTAGTTCCGTTTGGACATTGCAGCCAAATTTCTAAATCTCCTGAGTAGGAGTGCTCGATGGTCACACATACTTGAGTTAGGTCTCCTGCACTTGTAACCGTTTCCGAGGCGGAGAAGCCCTCTATCGTGATGGGTGCTTCATATTGGGCACCTGAACCATCAGGCAAATAAGTCAAACCTTCAAAATATTGAGAAGAGCCAAAACTCCCACCGGGAATAGTAAATGCTGAGCCTTCTCCGTTAGCCCCACCAGATATCTGTGTGGTAGAACCTGCACATATTAAATCCTGTGAGACGCTTATACCGGAAAAATTGGGTGGTATACCCACCCGGATTTTGCTCATTAGCTCGGCACTCTCCCCGAACTGATCGGTCACAGTAAGATTCACCAGAAAACCAATTGCAGAATTTACAACATATAAAATCGTATCATTATTAGGATAAGCATCTCCCCCTATGGTCCAAGAAAAATCAATGTTTAAATTTACATCTTGGGAGTAACCCGAACCGGTATTTTCTAAAGAATTGTAAAAATCAGGCGTCGCCACATATACTATTGTATCACCCAAACAAACATCAACGAAGCCAGTATCTATGGGATTTATAGCATTTTGTAAAGCTCCACCAACATATGCTTCCATGTGTCCAGTAAAAGGCTGAAGGGTTTGCGCACTAAAATATTTACAGGCACATAATATAAAGCTAAGGAGAATATATTTCATGAAATTATTTTGATGCAATATACTCAATTTAACTTGTCTATTTCACAAGAATATTAAGCAAAAAAATGAACATTCTTTATATCTGTCTGTTTCCAAAACATGAGAAATATTATACCTATCCTTTTATTTTCGCTGAGCATTCTTCTCGCAAGAAATGGGTTCTGTCAATTACCACAGTTTAACGATGAACGTTGTAGCATAGACAAAAAATTAATGCTAAGTCTTGGCTCATGGGCAGGTGCCAATATTATTGGCAGTGGTATTGGATGGGCCACAACTGACAATGAGGAACACAAGTATTTTCACCAAATGAATGTGTTTTGGAATGCCATTAATATTGGACTAGCAATACCTGGATATATCAAAGCACGGAATGGTAAGTCACAATTAAGCTTGTTTAAATCACTAGAGGAGCAGAGAAAAATTGAGGGTGTACATCTTGTAAATGCTGGGCTCGACCTGGCATATATTTCTTCGGGGATATTACTAAGGAATAAGGAGCCAAAAAATTTAAATGAAGAAAACCAATTTATCGGTTATGGAAATAGTATTATCATTCAAGGAGGTTTCTTGCTCCTATATGACTGGATCGGTTACATCATGCATAGAAGGCATGCAAAAAAGCAATTGAACCCTTTACTACAGAAAATAGAGCTGAGTTCTTCTGGTATTGGTTTTATACTCCATTTGTAATCTCCTGCTTATCTTTTCCATTTAATACTGCAACCCATTGAAGGTTGCTGATTATCATTTATTAAACCGCCCTCAAATAGACTGTTGATAGCTTCCCTAAGATCCTTTCCTGTCGGCTGAATGGTATTTCCTGGCGAAGCGTCATCTAATCGCCCTCGATAAACCAATAGGTTGTTTTGATTAAAGAGATAGAACTCTGGAGTACATTGGGCATGAAGTGCTCTAGCGAGGGCTTGTGCTTCATCGTACAAATAAGGGAATTCTAATCCGAGCTTATTGAATAGGTCTTTCATGTGCTCTGGACCATCTTGAGGATAATTTGCTACATCATTTGAACTAATTGCAACGAAGTCTACTGAAGTTCCAAAATCATTTGCCAATCGCTGTAACTCCTCATGATATTGTATTACATAGGGACAATGGTTACAAATCACCATTAGCAAGCTTGGTTTGTTGTTTTTTAATGACTCGGATGTGAACAGAGCACCGTCAAGAACATTGATAAGCTCAAAACCAGGAATAGCGGTTCCTAAGTCAAGCATTGAAGAATATTTTAAACCCATATTTTTTTGTTTTGGACTACATAAATCACTTGTAATCTAGAGAGAATACCATCACCGAATTTCCGCCTCGATTGCTTTTCCCTTGTGAAGTAACAATTAATTCTGAATTATCCGCAGAAATTGCCATTCCTACAGGATAGGAATCAGCTGGTATTTCTGTAACAACTTTCATGTCAGCTGTGCGCACCGCAACAATTTTAGATACATTGTTGGCGCAGGCAAATAAATATTTTCCATCAGAGGTCAATACAATGGTTCTTGCCCCCTTTCCTACATAAACATTTTCAAAAGCAGTATAATTTACTTTTTTCTCTTGGCTGTCCAAGCGAGCTTTCACTAGCTCTCGCCATGAGCAACGCTGAACATAGCCAGGACGGTTACAGCTAATATATAAATAATCACCTTGTACCACGAGGTGCCTGACATTTGACATCATTCCAAATACGGTACCCAAATAATCATAATTGACTGCATCAAATATCGCGATGCCCCCACCACCCATTCTACCAACTAACAAGAATTGCCCATCGGTTGTATAAGCTGTGCCACGTAGGCAGAAGCCACAGCTAGCATCTCTATTTACATGCGAGGAAGAAAACTCTGTGGACATCTTATAATCTACAACAGAATGCTTGACAAATTTAAAATCAAACGGGTCATCCGAATCAATATCAATAATGGCCACTGTATTATCTCCCCAATGGGTTACGGCAATGCGCTTATTGTCTGGTGAACATGCAATCATTTTTGGTAAAGGACCGGTTGGCATTACGCGAACGATTACGTCACGTTCGGTATCAATAATTGCGACCGCAGAGGGCGATTGCGCGATGGGATCAAAGTCCCTTCGGTAATAGGTAACCCATAAGTATTTGCCTTGGTGAGAAAAACAAGACTCCACAGGTTTACCAAGAAATACATTCTTATGTTTTCTATTCTGTTTATATGGATAATTATAAATCGTCGTTTCCCCGTCCTTAAACAAGCTATCGCTTTCCGCTGAAAAACCATGAATCAAGGTTTTAATCAGCCTCTTTGATCCAGCATCATAGATTGACGTAGTATATCCCTCCAAAGATTGAACGTAGAATTTAGACCCATCCAAAGCATACTTAACAGACTTCGGAGAATTGATTGAGGTATCATAGTGATCAAACTTGTGCTTTGGTGTCCAATTATAGCTTTGAAAACGGTAAGCGAGCCGCATTACCACTTCACTAGTTGTGTCCGTCGATCGATCAATTTTAATTCGCGTGATCTGTGCATTCGCAGAAACAATTTGAGAAAATAAAACAAGTATCAATAACCTTAGCATATTATTTATTTTAAAAGTCTAATGAAATAACCATTCCCGGGATGAACGTGTTTAAGGTATACATCTCCATTACTTTGATCGACAGAAATCGAATGGTAAACTCCCGAGTTAGTTTCAGAAACCAGCCAAAGTGAATGATATCCTAAATCATAGAAATTTCCATTAGCGTTTCGCTCGATCATCAATAAAGAATCATAATCAGCCAAGAAAGTAGGGTTTACGCTCATATTTTTCTCGAAATCTTTAAACAGAGAATCGGCCAAAAATTCATTTTTAAATGCACTATTTTTGAGACAATATCCATTGAACAAGACACCAATTTTGTTCACGGAATCGATATAGCACCACGCCGCACTTTTGTTTTCTGCAGCTGAAATCCATTCTGATTTTGACTGCGCTTGAAGAATTGAATTTGAACCTTTTATTTGATTTTCGTCATAAAGACGAGCAAAAGAAACCCGACCAACATCCAAGGCACTAACTTCTAATGACGCTTGTCCTTTTTCAATTATAAAAACTTCATTTTCAATTGATTTTTTATTATTACATGAAGTAATAATTGATATAAAAAAGGAGAGAAATACAAAGCAGCGCATACACAAATGTAACCATTTGTAGCTTTCTATTTATCCAACATAAACTCTGAAGTCTTATGAAAAGTTATATCTGGATAGTCGCGTTCCGCCATCTGTAATAAAAATGTAGTTTCCGCCAAAAAAACAAGGTTATCATCCTTATCAGTGGCCAATAAACTGTGTTTGGCTTTTTTAAAGGTTTCCAATTGCTCCTCATTATCAGTTGTAATCCAACAAGCTTTGAAATAATTTCTGGGTACGAAGCGACACTTTGCGCCATATTCATTAATTAATCTATAATTAATTACCTCAAATTGAAGCTGTCCAACAGTACCAACAATCTTTCTGTTACCTGGTTGCTGAATAAAGAGCTGAGCCACACCCTCATCAATGAGCTGACGAATACCTTTATCTAATTGCTTAGATTTCATTGGGTCGAGATTCTCAAGCTCCTGGAAAATCTCAGGAGAAAAGCTAGGAATTCCTTTAAACATCATCTTCTCTCCTTCTGTGAGCGTATCACCAATTTTAAAATTACCAGTATCGTATAGACCTATCACGTCGCCAGGATAAGCCTGATCAATCACACTTTTATCCTGCGCCATAAAAGAGGTCGGATTTGGAAACTTCATTTTTTTATCTAAACGAATATGCTGATAAAACTTATTGCGCTCAAAAGTTCCCGAAACTACACGTAAAAAAGCTATTCTGTCCCTATGTTTAGGATCTAAGTTCGCGTGAATCTTGAATACAAATCCACTGAACTTATTTTCATAAGGATCAATCGGTCTCAAATCTGTCACACGGCCTCTTGGAGCAGGAGAAATCTCGCAGAAGGTATCCAAAAGCTCCTTCACACCAAAGTTATTTACGGCAGAACCAAAGAATACGGGTGCAACTTCACCAGAGAGGTAGGCCTCTCGGTCGAAAGCATCGTATACACCTTCCACCATTTCAAGCTCCTCTCTGAGCTCCTCAGCGGGTTCCTCACCGACAATTTCATCAAGCTCTTTATCATGAATATCATTGACTGCGTATACATCTTCAGCAATTTTGGTCTTATTCGCTGAAAATAGATTCAATCCTTTTTGGTAAATATTATACACTCCTTGAAATCGATCACCCATACCAATAGGCCAAGTCAATGGACGAACCTTAATATCTAAGGATTGCTCGAGCTCATCGAGCAAATCGAATGCCTCTTTACCATCGCGGTCCATTTTATTTATAAAAATAATGACAGGTGTATTTCTCATGCGACAAACCTCCATGAGCTTCTCCGTCTGTGACTCTACCCCACTTGCCACATCAATTACCAAGATGACGCTATCCACAGCAGTTAACGTTCTGAAGGTATCCTCGGCAAAATCCTTATGGCCAGGTGTGTCCAAAATATTGATCTGCTTGTTCCTGTATGCAAAAGCCATGACAGACGTCGCAACAGAAATTCCTCTTTGCTTTTCAATTTCCATAAAATCTGAGGTCGCCGTCTTCTTGATCTTATTGTTCTTTACGGCTCCCGCAGACTGGATAGCCCCTCCAAAAAGCAGAAGCTTTTCAGTAAGCGTGGTTTTACCGGCATCAGGGTGAGAGATAATCCCAAAAGTCCTTCTTTTCTCTATGGATTCATTAAAGTTCATTGCCAAAAAAAGGGCCTACAAAAGCCCTTCTCATCTATTTTTTGTATTAATGTACCTCTTCAGCTGAGAAATGGAATTCTCCTTCAATCGCTGCATTTTCATCAGAATCAGAACCATGCACCGCGTTTCTACCTTTGCTTTCCGCATATGCTTTTCGCACTGTACCTTCAGCTGCCTCAGCAGGATCTGTGGCACCAATCAAAGCTCTAAAATCAGCAACCGCATTTTCTTTTTCTAGAATTGCAGCTACGATAGGCCCTGAGGTCATGTATTCTACCAACTCACCATAAAAAGGACGCTCGGCATGTACCTCATAAAATGCTTTCGCTTGAGCCTCTGTCAAACGCGTATATTTCATCGCTTTAATCGAAAACCCAGCCTGAGTAATCATATTTAAAATATTTCCAATGTGTCCATTCTCGACAGCATCTGGTTTAATCATCGTAAAAGTTCTGTTCGTTGCCATGTGTCTGATTTTGGGTGCGAAGATACGAAATTGATAGACATCTCATACGTACATGACGAAATAATGAAGTGCCAACTTCGCAGATGTCTTACTTTTGATCAACGAAAATGGAATATGAGTATTAAAAATCAATATATAGGGCTGTCTTTAAGAATACTTTTTGTCGTTGTTGTTGGGATATTTTATGCCATTTTAACAAGCATTAACCCTTTTCCAATTTTAAACATCCTTATTTGGTTGACGCTTCTATGGATTTTCACAAGCGTAATTAAAGAGACCAAAATAGGTTTAACAAGAATAGGATTAATAGTTCTATTCACAATGCTGCTAGCTTATCTCATTCCAGGTGTGAAAAGCGCGTTCTTCATTTCTGAATTCAATCAACTATACTTGGGCGAGGACGAGCTTGGTTTATTTCCAAACCTGTGGTCTTCCGAAACTACAAATGTCCTAATTTCGTTTTCTGTATGGTACAAGAAGGTATTTTTCGCTTTCATCCAAGAAGTTTTTTACTAGAGCTTTAACACGTCGGCAATTTCAATCGGACTACTCGTGACTAAAATATTTAAAGTGATTGAATTACTTGGCCTTACTATTTACGTTGTATTAAAAGGTAAAAAATAAAAAATTCTATAAGTGGATGAATACATAAACTTCCACATTTACAGCAGTAATTGACTTACAATACTACAATAGGTAAATTGGTACTGTGCGCTAAATGTCCTATTTTTGTTAGGAAGAGTTAATAATGTTTTTGTTTATCACCATGAAATCGTCACGGGAAAATCGTCTCGTGGATTCAATTGTAGGCTTATTTATCAGGTCAAAGAGGGCAAATGTGCTTGCATTGCGAACACAATACAAGGATGACTTATGCCACGATATATCAAACCCCTATGAATTACCATCAGCTACAACAAATATTCAGGTAAGGGAACTCCTTTTTATACTATTCGCAGCTTTCTTTACGAACCTATGCTACACCCAAACAACGATCAATATCTACGATGTAGAAGATGCATACATCGACCAAACAGTGCCCAATGGAAACTTTGGTTCAGCAGTTGAAATAAGGAGCAAACCATTTGCTCCCTCATGGTCAGAAAGATTTTTATTAAAATTTGACCTTTCCAGTATTCCGGTTAATGCAAGTATCATCAGTGCTAATGTTGTTTTAACTGTTACAAGTTTTATGTCGACGTCATCAACAATAAGGGCATATCGGATTAATGATTCCTGGTCTGAAAGTTCTGTAACCTGGTCAAATTTCTCAAATGATTATGAGGGAACCCACTCGGCGCAAAAAACTTGCGCTTGGCCCAACCAAAACCTTGGGTCCACAAGATCATGGAATTTACTCTCAGATGTTCAAGAGATGCACTCCGGAATTATTGACAATAACGGATGGTTGTTTCGAGATAAAAATCTGAATTCGTCAACCCAGGCTTATTGGAATTTTGGTTCAAGCGAAAATGTTACCGCTTCAAATCGTCCTGTCCTCCAGGTTACCTATACAACTTTTGATCCTTTACCGGTTGAACTTATTCAATTCGACGGAATCTGTATTGAAGGCCAAAATTTACTTTCATGGCAAACCGCATCTGAGCATAATAGTGCTACATTCGAAATTGAATACTCAAAAGATGGTAACACTTGGAGCTCGATTCATTCTGTTGAGGCCAGCGGTTTCAGTACACATGAATTAACCTATAATTACATACACACGCATCCTAGTAATGGAGACAACTATTACCGACTCAATCAATACGATATTGATGGAACCGAATATAGTTATGAGCATTTGACCATAAACATACATTGCAAACCATCGGATGATGAGTCAAAAATGACGGTATATCCAAACCCTAGCTCGAATTTTTTCAATCTAGTATTTAATCAAATCGAATCCGAAGGTGTGAGAGAAATAAAGGTGCTCAATGCAATGGGACAAATAGTCTTGCGCCAATATCATATGCTACTGGAAGGAGAAAAATCATTAAGGATTCTTAGCCCACTAGGGCCAGGCATTTATTTTGCTGAAATAGACTCTGATTTTGAAGCAAAAAAACAAGCGAAATTCATCATTGAATAATTCACTTTTTCTTCGTGGTAAACTCTATGACAATTCCAAGTGTAGGTTGAATAATTCCGGAAGCTGAATCGATGAATTTCGTCTGGTATCGTGTTGAATCATTTGGATCTTCAACATAATTCCCATCAGCATCTGTTACAACAATCAACGTGGGCGCTAGCTTGGCTTTAAAACCATATGCATTTTGCAAATCCAAATAAAAATTAAGGGAGAACTTGTCAAAAAACCACTTTTTATCTACACGAATATTAAGCTGATGAAAATTTCCTTCTCGCCGAGAGTTTAGCTGAGAAAAATCACGAACACCCAAACCGTTAATGTCCCAATTCTCCTTTAAACTTGAAGCCGAAATATCAAAAGGTGTATATGGAGCACCGCCTGAATACAACCAGCGAAAACCAAGCTCCCAACCACTTTTGAACCGCTTTCCTCCGGTGAATGAAACAATATGCTTGCTATCCCATGCCGTTGGAACGTAGACATCATTTTTATCTTGAAACTCTGAGTTCACAATTGTGTAAGCTAAAATCGCGTAAAAACCTTTGATTAACTTTTGTTGGTACAAAAACTCCAAACCATAACTTCTTCCTTCAGATGTAGATTCTACGGCTTCATTTCCTACTACACCAAAATCAGAACCAACATTTGCCAAGCTGATCGAATCGTTTAATGAAAAGGGATAGCGTGAGTAATCCTTGTAGAAACTTTCTATGGTAAATCTCGATCTCCAATCAGTCACATACTCAATACCAAAAACCGCATGATCTGCTCTTATATATTTGATATCATTTGACTTATTCACAAGATTTTCGCTTTGGTCCCTAAATCCAAGAATGGTGTAGGCCGGTAATTGATGGTACCGTGATAAATTGGCATTAATAGACCATGATTTGTTCAAACGATAGCTCACGGAGAAACTCGGTGATAATTGGTCTAGTGGATTAGACATACTGCCCGAGTAAGAGTTAAAATCAGTCCTCAAACCGAATGAACTGGAAAGCTTGTCATTAAAATAAGCCTTACTTAACTGAGAAAACAAAGCAAATTTATTTAATCCCAGATTTGACTCATAATCTACAACAATTGGCATACCTTGCACTGTTATATTATTCAAAGTTGAGTTAAAATATTGGGCATATTCATAACCCAATCCTGCATTCAGTCTCCATCCGTTTTTGTTGAAGGTATGTTCAAATCTGAATTTGTTCTCCGCTTCAAAGGAGTCGTAGTCTAACAATATAATATTTGGATCACCGATACTCGATCTGGAGGCGGAATTGTTCAACATATTTCTACTCAAAACAATATTTTGGTAAGAATTTTTGGAATAATGGAGCCAATTTATACCCACCGTGTAATTCCATTGCTCCTGAAGAGGTAGGTTATTCAATATAAAATTATTCGATTCGATAACCGCAGAGTCAGTTACATTTTCATTTACCGATGCATTCAAATTAAAGTCATCGATTGCTCCTAGACCAATAAATGAAACCTTATTCTTGTCATTTACCTTCAAGTTTACTTTAAATTGGAAATCATTATAGGTTGGCAAGATCGGAAGCTGCAAGGCAGCGAATAGAAATTGGAGATAGGAACGTCTTGCCGAAAAAATAAAATTACCTTTTTCTCCTAAGGGTCCGTCTAGTGTAAGCGCAGCATCACTAGAACCAAGCGCAAAGTTTGCAATCAGCCCCTCCGTATTGCCCTCCTTTTGCTTGAAAGCAAGCACAGAACTTAAGCCATTGGCCCGATTTGATGGAAACGCCCCAGAATAAAAGTCAACTTCCCTAATAAAATTAACATTTAAGAGACCAACAGGCCCTCCACTACTTCCTTGAGTGGCAAAATGATTGATGTTTGGAACCTCAATACCATCGAGGTAAAATTTATTTTCGCCGGGAGAACCTCCTCGGATTATTATGTCATTTCTAAACGTAGCCCTCGAGGCAACGCCAGGAAGCGCAGCAATAACTTTACTCACATCCCTGTTTGCGCCAGGAAGTCTTTCAATTTCGGTCGAATTTAAGGTCTTCAGAGAAACAGGAGATTCTTTTCGCTGAAGAAAAGGAGATGCTTTTACAACAACCTCCTCCTGCTCAATAACGATTTCCTCTAAGGCAAAATCTATGGATTCAACCCTTGTTTTCGTGATCGTAATCTCATTGATAAACAACGGTTTAAATCCCGAAGCTGTTGCTTTAAATGAATATACGCCTGGTTCAATATTCGAAATAGTAAAACTTCCATCCTCCTTGGAAATTCCTCCTTTTTGTGTACCAACAATTTTAACTGTTGCAAAAGCTATCGATTTGTTGTTCAATTCATTATATACTCTACCATTTATCATTGCTCCTTGTGAAAAAACAAGGAATGGAAATAGAAGGATTATGAGAAAAAAAAGCTTCATTATCATGTTTTTTTGAATAAACAAGAACGAGGTGAAATAGTTTAGAATTAAGAATATTTTATGAAATTACCTAACAGTCTCTTTCCGTATTCCGAGAGAATCGATTCAGGATGAAATTGAACGCCATAAAGCTTTTTAGCTTTACAGGAAATTGCCATAATTATTCCATTTGCCAATATGGCATCAATATATTGTTCATCAATATCGGTAACCGACCAACTGTGGTACAAACCCACATCAAAGGAGGTTGGTAAATCCTTAAATAAGATGCCTCTTTTTTTGACGAGTAAGGTTTCAGCTACTCCGTGTCTAACAGTAGCCATATTGGTCAATTTTCCACCCAGAAACTCCCCAATACCCTGCATACCCAAACAGATACCAAGCACCGGTATTTTACCTCGGCAGATAGATAAAATTCTATGTAAATTTTTCTTTTCAGAGGGAAGACCTGGACCCGGAGATAATACGACATGAGAATATTTATTTAGTATGTCAGGGTCGATTAATGCATCGTTTCTAATCACATCAACGCTTGTATTTTGAAGCTCAATGTAGTGGAGTAAATTAAAAGTAAATGAATCGTAAAAATCAACCAACAATATCCTCATATGATTTTTTGTCGTTTCTTTGTAAAAGTATAAAACCTTGTAAAAACTTTTGCCGCAAACATGAAAAAAGCAATAGATATTCCAAATGCGCCAAAACCTGTTGGTTCCTACAGTCAGGCAGTTTTGAACAATGGAACCTTATACATCAGCGGGCAAATCCCCCTAAATCCTGTCACCCAGAAATTGGAACTGGATTCTATACAGAAGTCTACAAAGCAAGTGATGTCAAACATCATAGCATTACTCAATGCCGCAGAAATGACAACAGAAAATGTGGTCAAATGCAGCATTTTCCTAAAGGATATGGATGATTTTGCCGAAGTCAATAAAATTTATTCCTCCTATTTCTCAGGCACCTTTCCAGCAAGAGAAACAGTTCAAGTCGCTAAGTTGCCTCTTGATGTATCAATTGAGATTTCATGCATAGCCACTAAATAATGACTTCTGAAAAAGAAACTTTTGATTTATCTGTAGTTATTGTAAATTACAATGTAGAATACTTCCTTGAGCAGTGCCTCAACTCGGTACGCGAGGCATCTGAAGAATGTCGAACAGAAATATTCGTTGTAGACAATAATAGCAATGATGGATCTGTGGAAATGGTTCGGGAAAAGTTTCCCGAAGTAAAGCTAATCTTAAACAAGGAGAACAAAGGTTTTTCAAAAGCCAATAATCAGGCAATCAAAGATGCAGAGGGTAGATATATTTTATTATTGAATCCCGATACTGTTGTTGAAGAGCTTACCTTTAAAAAAATTACTGCCTTCATGAAGAACACTCCAAAATGTGGTGGACTTGGAGTGAGGATGGTAGACGGAAAAGGCGATTTTTTACCGGAATCAAAAAGAGGGCTCCCGACCCCAAAAGTCGCTTTTTACAAAATTTTTGGCTTATCGGCTATTTTCCCGAAATCAAAAGAATTTGGAGCCTATCATTTGGGATTTCTAAATGAATTTGAGACCAATGAAATTGATGTTTTAAGCGGTGCTTTCCTATGCGTAAGCAGGGAGGCTATTGAAAAGATTGGGCTTCTTGATGAGACATTCTTCATGTATGGGGAGGATATAGACTTTTCATACCGTATTAAGCAAGGAGGGTATAAAAATTATTACTTTCCAGAAACTACAATCATTCACTACAAGGGGGAAAGCACAAAAAAAAGCTCTGTAAATTATGTCTTTGTATTCTACCGAGCAATGGTCATATTTGCCCAAAAGCATTTCTCTAAAAATAATGCCAC
>CAJWAO010000054.1 GCA_913020765.1 uncultured Flavobacteriales bacterium
TTTTCACTGTGAATGGAAAGTTGGTTAGGGAATTCAAGAAAGACAGTCCAATTACATCATTGGATTGGGATTTGACCAACTTTAAAGCCATACCTGTGGCCTCAGGAATTTATTTGATTCACGTTTCGGTTCCCAATGTAGGTGAACGTGTATTGAAGTTCTTTGGTGGTATGAGACAGGTCGACCTACAGGGTATATAATTAGATTAGGAAAAAGAAATAATTAGATATGAAGATTAGTATAAAAATTGCATTTGTTCTTTTGTTGTTCTCCCCAATGATTTTTGCGGGGAATGAGGATCGTGTTGGTTCTGCAGGGGCCTCACACCTTTTAATTAACCCATGGGCCAGAAGTTCTGCTTTAGGTGATGCAGGAATTGCAAGTACAAATGGCCTAGAAGCTTCTTATATGAATATTGCGGGTTTGGCTTTTACGGATCAAACACAATTGAAATTCAACTACAGTAATTGGATGGGAAGTGCGGGGATTTCTTTTAACTCCGCTGGTATTGCCCAACGAGTATCTGAGTCTAGTGTTATCGCCATTAGCATTCAGTCTATGAATTATGGTGATATTCCAATTACGACCGTTGAAAACCCAGAAGGAAACATTGGCTTCTTTTCTCCTAGAACAAATGTTTTCAATATAGGTTATGCACGTGCTTTCTCATCCAGTATTTCTGGTGGAATTAATTTCAAAGTGATTTCTGAGAATATATCAAATCTTAAGGCGACAGGTATCGCAATAGATGCTGGTATCCGTTATGTTGCCGGAGAACAAGAGCAGGTTAAATTTGGAATAACATTGAAAAATGTAGGGCCAGTTATGAAATATAAAGGTGATGGGTTAGCGCAACAAGCGGCTTATGTATCAACTGGCTTTATTGCCTCCCTTGAAGAACGCTCTTCTGCTTTTGAGATGCCATCCTTGCTATCGATAGGGGGGTCTTATGACTTCATTTTTAATGAAAGTAATAAGCTTAATTTAGGACTAGGTTTTACGGCAAATTCCTTTTCGAATGACCAATACAGAATAGGTTTAGACTATTGTATGACAAACGAAAGAATGGCGTTTAATATTCGAGGTGGTTATGTTTATGAAAAGAATCTATTAGATATTGAAAATCGTTCTAATGCATTGGTCGGTCCAACTGCAGGTTTTTCTATTGATGCATTGGTGGGTCAAAATAAAAACGCTTTAGGTGTTGAGTATTGCGCTCGATTTGCAGGTATTTTTGGAACCATACATACCATAGGAGCAACGATCAGCTTAAAATAGTCATAACATTTATTTACAATCCTTGATTTAGCCCGATGAGGGCCTATCTATATATTTACAGAATACGATGGCGAAGATTAATTATTATACCCCTGAAGGTCTTCAAAGCTTAAAAGATCAGCTTAATGAACTAAAAACAGTTCAGCGACCCGCTATTTCTCAGCAAATAGGCGAGGCACGAGATAAAGGCGATCTATCAGAAAACGCTGAATATGATGCCGCAAAAGAGGCTCAAGGTATTTTAGAAATGAAGATTTCTAAGCTTGAGGCGGTAATTTCCAATGCTCGATTAATCGATGATTCAAATATTGACAATTCAAAGGTGTATATTCTTTCAAATGTTAAAATTAAGAATATCGCAAATGGTATGGAGATTGACTATACGTTAGTCGCAGAAAATGAGGCTGATCTCAAGGCCAGAAAGATTTCTGTCGAATCACCCATAGGAAAAGGCTTGTTAGGTAAGTCAAAGGGAGATATTGCGGACATAATCACTCCTGGTGGTACGATGCAATTTGAAATAGTCGAAATTTCAAGATAGTGTCAAGTATCTTTTCAAAAATAATCAATGGTGACATTCCTTGCTACAAGATTGCTGAAGATGATTCTTTTCTGGCTTTTCTAGATATTCACCCCCTCGTTAAAGGACATACTCTCGTTATTCCTAAGAAGGAGATTGACTATATATTTGACATAGATGATCATACCTTGAGCGAAATGATGGTTTTTTCTAAAATGGTTGCGGCAAAGCTAAAGGCTGCAATTCCATGTAAAAGAATAGGTATATCTGTTATTGGTTTGGAGGTTCCACACGCCCATATTCATTTGGTTCCCATCAACGAAATTCAAGATATGAACTTTAGCAAAGCTAAAATGGAGTTATCGGATGGTGAAATGATTGCGATCCAAGAACGCATTGTAAAATAAGCCTAAATTACTCTATTCAAGCTCACAATTTGTATAAAGTGTTAGCCCACTCGAATAATCCTTTACATTAATGGTAAATGATATAGATTGATGCCCAATCATTCCTTTTGTATCGAAGTTGAGCGTAACCGTTGTTGACTCATTCGGAAGTAAGTGAAGCTTTTCACTAGTCACTTTTTTAATGGAAGTGTTTTGTGGTAAAGTAATTTCAACTTTTTCACTGGACGAATTTGTTACTAAAAATGAATTTGTCAGAATGACTCCACTTTTTTTGCCACCAAGGTTCTTCACCATTTCTTGAGACTTTAAAGGTATGATTGATTTATCTCTATCAATAGAGATGTGTTTGATTTGTATTCGTCTTTCCAGGCCTGCTGCTTTTGAAAATATGGATTCATTTTGCACCATAGCATCATCGCTAATCGTTTGGTCTGCTGCATATTCACCAAACGGAAAACAAACGAAACTTAATGATGTATTATTTTTAGATAAATATGGCTTGAATGCCCCATCATCGACAGTTTTAAAATAATTAATGAGTGATGAGATTCTTCGTTTGGTAAGGTTTACATTATATGCTGTGTTCGCAATTGGACTTGCATATCCTTTTATACTCAATTCTATCTTCGATCCCTCGTTCAGTTCTTTGAGTAAAATGGATTTTAAACTATCTAGCATTATAGCACCGAAATCAACGTTATTTTCAAAGAAACCTGTGAGGTCGTTTAGATCATGTTTGGCCTGCTCTTTTGAAATACCCTTAATTAATTCTGTTTTATAAAAAGGATAATTCTCAACATATTCCTCATAAGTTTGGCTGTAGGTTTTCTGTGTTGTTGTTTTTAAGGTCCTGGCATCCGGCTCATCATTTCTGAAATACAGCGTAACGGGCAATAAGGCTTGAATTTTATCTTCTAAAACCACCGTATCTTCAATATCCTCTTTTGTCATGAGCTCTGTGACAGGGTAGGAGGCATAAATATCACTGCAGCAAGTGGGGTTTTTTGAGTAATAGCCACCTTTTTTATTCGATGATACATAAATACTATCATGATGACTAAAATAATAAAGATCGTTGGCCGGGCTATTTATTGGGTTTCCTACATTTAATGGGCTTGAAAACAATCCATCAATATGGTTACTAAAATGTACGTCATATCCACCAAAACCATCGTGCCAAGTGGAAGAAAAAAATAAGCGGTTTCTCGTTGTGTCGTAAAACGGAGTGACCTCATTTTCCACAGAATTCAAGGTGCCTATATTTGATGCGTTTTTAAAGTTAATTCCATTGATACTTTCTGCATACCATATATCCATACCCCCCAGACTACCTTTTCGGTCCGATGAAAAGAGTAAAACCTCTTTGCCATTAATCTTGGTAAAGAAAGGCATTGTCGTATTTGCTCCAATTACATTTATTTCTGCTCCCAAGGTGTCCGTTAAAACCCATGCACTATCTTTCTTTTGTGCAACCACAATTTTACAGGAATATTTAAAACCATCATCTTCACATATACTGAAATAATATTTTGTTCCATCCAATGAATAACTTCCATTTCCGTAACTCAAATCGCCATCAAAAAGGTCTGTATTCATTTTTGATTTTTGGAACTCACCTAGTTTATTCTTTTCGCTGTAGTATAGCTTTGTTCTGTAGGATGGGTCATATACTTCTTCTTCATTGTTGGATGAATCAGCCTTTAATACAGAGAAAATTAGTCGGTTATCTCTAATGGTGTGCCCGAACTCTGCATCGTAGGTATTTACGGTTTCAGGAAGGTGAATTAAGGGTCTGAACTCTGAGGAGTCGAGAAGATTTTTAATGGCCCATGAGCATGATTCTATTTCTCTTAAAGATTTTGTATGAAAACTACTATTTTTCTTTTTTTCCAATTTTTTAGCACTCAATTTAAAAGTTTTTAAGGCTTGCTTATAGCGACCATTTTGCTTTTGCATTAAGGCAAGATTTAACAAACTATTTGGATATAATTTTGTTTGCTCACGCGCGTATACCTTGGCATAATAATTTTCAGCTTTTGCGTAATCCTTATACGCCCGCAGTGTTTCAGCATATTTCCATAATAATTTAATAGAATTCGAATCCTTTTCCAGTGCTTGTTTATAATATGATAGAGCATAATAATAATCCCCTTTTTCGTACTGTTCATCTGCAAAAGCAATGATTTTTTTTAGTTTCTGCTGCGTATTTCCGAGTGAGTAGAAACCAATACAAAAAATGAGAATTAAATGTAATCTGGACATACTCTATGAAGGATTCTTTTAGGTTTGAACTTCTTGATGATGTAGCGTACAGCGAATTCTATACCTCCTCTTGCATTACTTGCTGGGACAAGCTTAGAAAAGTTAATGTCGTAGCTAATTCCCACAAATAAGTCAGAAAAATCATATCCAAAGCTAATATATGCGGCATCTCTATTCCTGTACCATAATCCACCATAAAGTGCTGCATAAGTTTTTTTAGGATGATTGAGGTAGTATTTTCCTGAAGCACCAATAATGAGCTCTCTGTAAACGCTTTGGGCGCTATATTGGGCACTTGGGATGATGTCCCAATTTTGGTTTAGCTTGAAGGTTCCCTTAATAAAAGAATTACTTCGTATCGCTCTTCTGATCTCAGTATCGTAAAAACCCTGATTTGGTCTATTTAAATTAAAAGCACTCGTTCCAAGTATCACTTTAAAGCGATCATTTCTTTTCCACTCATAAATTAATCCAAGCCCCAGGTTGGCATTTGTTTTTCTATCGTTTTGGAAAGATTCAAAGGTGGGTGCAGCTGGATCAAATACATATCCGGTATACTGTGCATCAAAGTAGAGTGCATTCCAGTTGATTTGCCTATGATTCATACCAAAATTAATTCCAGGCCTGATGACATGAGCTGAGTCATTATCCAATTTTATTGCATAAGAAAGGTTACCTTGTACTTCAACAGTTCGAAATCTTCCGTCTCCTGCCTGGTCATTGAACATGCTTACACCGAAGCCAATATTTTTGTATTTCGAATCAACTGATATGGCCATTGTATTGAATGGAACCGTAACACTTCTCCATTGATCTCGATAATTTCCAATGAATCTATAGTCTCCTTCAAAATGTCCTGCATTTGCTGGATTTTGAAAAAGTTGATTGTCGTTATATTGAGACCAGTGTATATCCTGCGCGATTGAAGTGCATTCAATGAAGAAAGAAAAAAACAGCACCGACAGAAACTTATACATATAGATTAGATTCTACTTTCCAAGATACAACAAAAAATGTTGAAATCTAAATCAAGGCGTGCTCAAAGAAACTGGAATAATTTTCCCGTTCATGAATTCGTGCTGCGTTGTCGCAAAAGAATATATATATGACGCTATTTGCTCAGCAGAGTGTGGTGCATTGAATCCTGGAAAGGCCTCTTCTAGCATATCTGTTTGAACTGCTCCTAGGCATAGGCAATTCATTTTTATGCGAGAATCTTTATATTCTTCAGCGAAAAGCTCTGTAAAGGAACATAAAGCAGCTTTTGACGTGCTGTAAGCTGTAAGGCCCGGAAATTTTGCTGAACCTTGAAATCCACCCATGGAACTAATATTCACAATGTGACTTCCTTTTGGGTTCATTTTTGGAACGATAATCTGGACTGCTTGCATGATTCCAATAACATTTATTTGATAGGATTTTAGAAAATCCTCATGGCTCAGGTTTTCAAAGTTGTTTTTCACCAAATAACCCGCGTTGTTGATCAGAACATCAATCGGACCGATATTGGCTATGGACTTTGAAAACTTTTCTTCATTAAAGAATTCAAGGTCTATATGAGCAGTGATAACATTATCAAGCGCACTAAAATTTTTCTTCATAAGCTCATCTTTCCTGGCAAAAGCAATAATTTTATTTGAAGAATCTTGTGCTGCTTTTTCCACGAAGGATTTACCAATACCTGTGCTGCCACCAATAATTACGATTGTTTTATTCATCAAAAGAGATTTTCAATTTGGGTTCGGTAGGATAGGCTTGACACGTTAAAATATAACCCTCTTCTACTTCCTGGTCTGTTAAAGAGTAATTTAGTCTCATATCAGCGTCTCCCTCCATTACTTTTGCTTTGCATGAGCAACAAACACCACCACGGCAGGAGTATGGAGCATCCATACCTTCTTCTTCAACAGCATCTAGAATGGTCTTCGTGTCGCTTTCCATGGTCATAAGAAATTCTTCATCATCGAGGGTTACCGTAACTTCTGAAGTACCTGAAAAGGAATTTTTGTCCTCCTCAATACCGAGGCTCACTGGTGTTGTAAATAGTTCGTAAATAATCTTATCCTTTGAAATACCAAAAAATTCAAGCGCTTCAATACATCCAAGGATCATTTGTTCAGGACCGCAAATTAAAAAGGCATCTTTTTTTAAAAAAGAAAGATCGCTTTTAATGAATTTAATCAAGTTTTCCTTATCAATTCTGCCTCCTATCGCGTTCTCTCCCTGATTCGAATCCAAGAAAAATGTTTTTTCAATGTGGTCCATTTTATTGATGTCCTCTAAAAACATGGTTTCTTGTTTTGAACGATTACCATAGAGAAGATGCATACTCGGCACATCCTTTTTTGATTTTAAAATGGACAGAATGGGAGTGATACCACTGCCTGCTGCAATGGTTGCGATATCTTTTGAACCATCAGGAACTTTAAAATTTCCTTGCGCCTCTGAGACAAAAATTTTTGTTCCTTCTTTAGCTTCATTATTCAACCAATTAGAGACAGTTCCTCCTTTAACACGTTTTACACCAATAGCTAAAGCTTCCTCTTTAGCGCTGCAGATTGAGTATGACCTTCTTTCCTCTTTTCCATTAATTTGAATTAGGACATTGATAAACTGTCCTGCAATAAAGTTAAACTTTGATTGCAAAGCTTTGGGAATATCAAATTCTATTTTTACCGAAGACTCATTAAGTCGAATTACTCTTGATATAGCTAATTCAAAATACCCTTTATGAGTTTTCTCTTTGTTAAAAATACTTCCAAATAATCCCATAATTTATTCGTCAAATGAAACGACCACCGATTTGGTCATTGGATGTGCTTGACACGTAAGTATATAACCATCATCAACCTCATCTTGTTCTAGAGCGTAATTCACATCCATGTTTACAGTGCCTTCTAGAACTTTGGCCTTACATGTGCAACATACGCCTCCTTTACAGGCATATGGAACATCTACGCCAGTTTTTTGGGCCGCATCGAGAATGGAAACATCATTGGTATTCAAATCAAATTCATATTCATCCCCATCCATAAATAGTTTTATTTTGCTATCCGCTTTATTTTCAAGAACTCGTTTTACCTTATGTTTTTGATCATGTCCTGTGCCAAACAATTCAAGGTGAATTTGTTGAGATTTCAGGCCTTGGTCAAGCATGACATCACGAATATCAAGCGTCATTTGCTCTGGTCCACAAATAAAAACGTCATCGATAATGGTTCCGTTGAAGTATGTTTTTAGAAGCATTAGACATTTATTTTTATCTATTCTACCTTGTTGGAGGGCATTTCCAAGGTTTTCTCTTGACAGAATGTGAACGACGCTCATTTGATTTATAAAGCTATTTTTCAAGGCCTCAATTTCTTCTTTGAAGATAATTGAATTGATTCCTTTATTACCGTAAATGAGACTTACGTGGCTATTGGGTTCATGACGAAGAATGCTTTTTAGGATGGAAAGAATAGGTGTAATACCGCTTCCTGCAGCGAATAGTACATAGTTTTTTGCATTTATTGCATTTGGGATATGCTGAAAGTTACCTGAAGGTGCCATGACCTCAATAGAGTCGCCTACTTTTAAATGTTTATGGGCGTATGACGAAAATATTCCATTTTCTATCCTCTTTATTGCAATCTTGTGGGTTTTGGAGGAAGGTTCTGAACATAGTGAATAAGACCTACGGACTTCTTGGTTCTCAATGTGGGCCTTTAATGTTAAATATTGTCCCGATTTAAAATTAAAATCGACCTCAAATTTTTCCGGAATATCGAATAATATCGATAAGCAATCTTCAGTTTCTTTGACGATTTCCTGAACGCTTATTTCGAAAAAACGAGGTTTCATTTACTAGGTTTATTTAGTTTCAAATGTAAGCAAAGTATTTTTCAAGTGAACACGAACTAAACATTGTTCAATTTCTTTTGTTTTTAATCTCTGTAAGTATTAATTATATTTGTTTAGTAAAATGCTAAAAATGAAGGACCAAGATATTTCGAAATTAGAAGCGATCTTTCAACAAAAAATTGATGATGACATTAAAATTGAACCCAACGATTGGATGCCTGATGCTTACCGCAAAACTCTAATTCGACAGATTTCTCAGCATGCGCATTCAGAGGTTGTAGGGATGCTTCCTGAGGGTAATTGGATAACGAGGGCTCCAAATTTAAGACGAAAGGCGGTCTTACTTGCTAAGGTTCAAGATGAAGCAGGTCATGGCTTGTATCTATACAGTGCAGCCGAAACATTGGGAGCTGATAGGGAAAAGACGATTGATGATTTACATTCAGGAAAAGCAAAATACTCCTCTATTTTTAACTATCCCACCTTAACATGGGCCGATATGGGTGCAATAGGTTGGCTTGTGGATGGCGCGGCAATTATGAATCAGGTTCCATTGTGTCGTTGTTCTTATGGTCCTTATGCAAGAGCAATGATTCGTGTATGTAAAGAAGAGTCGTTTCACCAGAGACAAGGTTTTGAGGTCATCAATAAACTCGCCAACGGTACGGTTGAGCAAAAGGAAATGGCGCAAGATGCTTTAAATAGGTTTTGGTGGCCAGCATTAATGATGTTCGGTCCTAATGACGATGATTCGAGCCATACCGAACAATCAATGCGTTGGAAAATTAAAAGAAATACCAATGATGAGCTTCGGCAAATGTTCGTCGATGTTACAGCTCCTCAAGCAGAGTCAATAGGCTTGACTGTCCCTGACCCACTTTTGAAATGGAATGAGGCCAAGGAAGGATATGATTTTGGTCCAATCGATTGGGACGAGTTTTGGCAAGTGGTAGGCGGTAATGGGCCATGTAATAAAGAACGTGTCGATGCGCGCAGAAAGGCAAAAGAGGATGGAAAATGGGTTGTTGAAGCGGCGATGGCTTTTGCAAATAAAAGAAACGCAAAGAAAACAGCCTAGACTATGAGTGAATCCAAAGGATGGCCTCTTTGGGAGGTTTTTGTGAGAAGTAAACAAGGTTTGAACCACAAACATGTGGGCAGTCTTAGGGCCTCTGATGCAACAATGGCCATTAAAAACGCTAGAGACGTTTATACGCGTAGGGCAGAGGGCATCTCAATTTGGGTGGTCCCATCAAACAATATAACAGCCTCTGACCCGAGTGAAGAGGATTCTCTTTTCGAGCCATCACAAACTAAAGTATACAGACATCCTACATTTTATGATGTCCCAGATGGTATTTCACACATGTAATCAATGACGAAACAGCAAGCTTTACACACGTATTTGTTGAGGATGGGGGATGATAGCCTTATTCTTGGTCAACGGCTCTCTCAACTTTGTGGTCATGGGCCAATTTTAGAGGAGGACATTGCTTTAACGAATGTCGCACTTGATTTGATTGGTCAAGCGACACTTCTCTTAGAATATTCGGGTGAATTAGCTAAACAACCAAAAACAAATGATGAGTTGGCCTATCTTCGATTGGAAAAGGAATATGTTAATGCGATTCTTGTAGAGCAACCAAATGGGCATTTTGGTGATACAATCCTTCGCCAATTTTTATTTGATGCCTACAGAAAACCATTGCTAGAAAAATTATTGGATTCCAATGACGAAAGACTTGCAGGAATTGCTGAAAAATCTCTAAAAGAAACCAAATACCATTTAAAACATTCCTCTGAATGGGTGATTCGACTTGGTGATGGAACAGAAGAATCTCACGAGAGAATTCAAAATTCATTGGAGTCGCTTTTAAGATATGCCTATGAGTTATTTTTTGAAAATGAAGTTGATAGGCTACTCATTGCAGAAGGAATTGTCCCGTCAGCAGAGTCCATCTTTCCCATTTGGGATAAAACACTCAATGATGTTGTCAAAGAGGCCACCTTAACGTTACCAAAAAATAATTGGAAATTTCAAGGTGGAAGGGAAGGACGCCATTCTGAACATATGGGGTACTTACTTGCAGAAATGCAATACATGCAGAGAACATATCCAAATATGGAATGGTAAATGAATCCAACATATGGGAACATTTAGAGGATGTCTACGATCCTGAAGTTCCTGTGCTGTCTATAGTTGATTTAGGTATTGTTCGTGATGTAAAGGTTGTCAAGAATCATGTGACGATTACAATTACGCCTACTTACACGGGTTGTCCTGCGATGGGGACCATTGAAAAGGATATCATAGAGAAATTGCAAGAGGAGGCGATCACGTCCTATGAAATACATACTTCTATTGCACCAGCTTGGACAACGGATTGGATGTCTGAAAGGGGAAAGAAGAAACTCAAAGATTATGGCATAGCGCCACCCCAAGACGAGGCTGATAAATCTGTTTTATTTGCCGATCCTCTTGTTGTCCCTTGCCCAGTATGCGATTCTTCGGATACAAAGCTTGTAAGTCAATTTGGAAGCACAGCATGTAAAGCACACTACCAATGTAAAAAGTGTCGAGAACCCTTTGATTATTTCAAATGTTTGCGGTAGGCCTTTTTTTCAGATATTGACTATCTAACCAATAAATAACTTTGAGTGAAAGGGTATTTATTGGACCATTCTGAAGGGTATTATTTAATGTTTCCCAGTAGCGTTGGTTAACATCAGAGTTTGAGGTAAAAATGGAATTCTTCCAAACAAAATTGAGCTCACTACCAGGCAGAAATACCCATCTCAGCAGCATATCGATTGTAAAAGCGTTATAGTTAATGTTATAGGCAGACATCCCGTAGATATCATTACCTGAATAATCCTCTAGCGGGTTCAATAATCCATTGTCTAATAGCTCGTAAAAGCTATTGTATTTTATTTTTGCATTATAGTGCCGTAGTCTGAATGTCATTCCCAAACGGTTCGTTATCGTATAATCTACGCCAAGTGATTGCTCATTGGTGAGTCGGTCGCGATTACCGAATAAGATACCCTCAAATGAATCAATCGGATCATCAAAATTTACGGCATAACCCTCGCTGTTAAATTGGAATTTTTGTTCCCACTCGTGTATCAAAAAGAGCTGGTTACTTAATCTAAATCTGAATTCAAGATTATAATTCCATTCCCACCAATCTCCACGCTGCACATCGACATAGCCTAATCGGGCATCTAAAGCAATTCTCTTTTGGTAGTTTGACGAGAACCATGCACCCATACTCGTCCAAATGGGCCTAATATATTTGTACTCTCCGATATTCTGTCCTCTAGGTTCGAAAAAATCATTATTTTCCATCAAGGCACCGTTGAAGTTAACCCCCCAAGCATTAAATGTTTTAGAGACCATGACTGCTCTTGAGTTCCAAAACGCCCCGCCGAATAAATTCGGAGCATAAAGTCTCTCGTAATTAACTGAAAAGTTACTTTGAAACTTATTTAAGTTCCAAAAATTTGGTCTAAAATTACGATAACCGACATTTGCCTCTGCCACGCGACTATTATTCGCTCTTAAAAAGCCAAGATCATTGGGGTCGTAGGTGTCTGATTCTTCGTAGTATTCACCCCAAAATGTGAAATTACCTCTTTGCTTACCAGTTTCAATCCCCCAAGAATGCCCTAATGAGGTTTGTGTGCTTTCTAATATTGCAGATAATACTCCCTGACTCGATATATAGTAGTTGTTATTTTTTGTATTGAAACTTGCAGTTAGGCCCGAGACATTTGCGTCGTAGAAGTCACCTGAGCGCCAAACGTTGGTATTTGTAAATGTCAAAAAACTGTTGTTTTTCAGGTTTTGGTCTAAAACCAAAACATTATAATTACTTAATGGGCTAATTGTAATGTCTCGTTGGAGCCCTGTCTGGCTATCAGTTGCTTTTCCCGCTTGGGCAGCGGTAATTCCGTTGAACACGGCTATTCCCAATCCATTATTTAGCCTTCCTGAAACTTTACTTGCATTGATAAGAGGAACAGAATTAGGAATATCCTCGAGATACTCATTATTTTCTAACTGACTTTGGTATACCCTTGAAGAGGTTTGTACACCAATTCGTCTGCTGTAAAAAAGTCCTGCTTTCGTAAAAAGTTCTGTACCTTCTGTAAAAAACTGTCTGTTTTCATTAAATTCTATTTCAAATGGGCTAATGTTTAATACTTGATTGTCAAATACAACTTGTCCAAAATCAGGAAGTAAGGTAACATCTAAAGTAAAGGCTTCATTTATTCCATATTTTATATCCATTCCACCATTAAAAGAGGAGAGTGTCTCAGTATCTTTTGCGAAGTTTACATAGCTTGACAAAAAAGGGATAAAAGCCAATCTCAATGGTGGAGATATATCATTTACTCCTTGTACCTTTCCACTTTCTAAAATGTAATTCTCTAAATCCGGATTGACTGGATTCCAAGTGCTTTCCTCTCGGAATCTACTAATTTGTCGGCCAAAGTTAATATTCCAGTTTTGTACATTTGAATTGGGAAAGCGAAGTGCTGAATATGGTATTTTTAGTTCTGCAAACCAACCTTGTTCGTTTATTTTAGTTTTACTTCGCCACACAAGGTTGAGAAGCTCATTAAAGTCTCCGTCAAATATTTTTGAGTCGAGCTGGACACCACGACTTGTAATGCCAAAGAAAAACCCATTCTGTCTGTCATTATAGGTATCAATGAAGATAGCGAATACATCAAGATTTGGATTGAAGTCATCCCTCACAGATAAGACCCTTGAGACGGAATCAGGGTGGTCAAAACATTTTACGCCTACATATAATGCTTCTTGGTCGTAAAGAATGGCGACCTCTGTTGGTTTGGTTGGTTTATTACCTGGAATTGGTTTTAGTTGTGTAAAGTTTGACGACCAACTGGCATCATCCCAAGAATGCTCCTTAAAATTTGCATCTAAGACAATATTCTGTTTTATTTTTTTCGCTTCGATTCTTTTTTGCCCTAGGCAGAATTGTAATAATGTCAAAGAGAGTGTGAATAATAACCAATTCATGGTGCAAAAATAGCCTTTCAATTTTAATGTTCTTTCCATTGAACATAGAAGTTCAACAAATAAAAATTAATTTTGTGCATGGATGAATTTGAAAGCCTCAAAGCACAGTTGGAGCAAACTGATTTTCCACAAGTTTATTTTTTTAAGTTTATCGTCCCGAATAAAAATGATAATGTGGCCAAGGTAAGTGCCTTGTATACACAAGATACGCAAGTGCAGATGAAACCTTCTTCAAGTGGTAAATTTATTTCGATGAGTGCAAAACAAGTCGTCCTCTCAGTTGATGATGTTATTAGTATTTACAAAAAAGCTTCAGTTATTGAAGGTATAATTTCTTTATAAATGGAACCAATCTCTATTCTTTACATTACGCTCTTTATTCTTTTAATGATTATTGCTTATCGTCTTTTGATTCGTAAGTTAAGTAAAGGGAGGGTTCGTTTGGAAGATTTTTGTACCCTTTACAGCACTGAAACTTATGAGGTAAAAGGAGAGGTTGAGTTTTATTTTCAATGTCCAAAACCAATTAACGTTCAGTTTTGTATCTGGTCCAATGATGAAATTGTTGTCGAGCTCGCTAATAAAGAATTTGATTCTGGCGGACACATTCTCAGATATGACTCGACTCAGTTGGATAACGGTGGCTACACATTTGGATTGGTCACAGAAAAACAAAAAACAGTCAAAAAATTTGGTGTAAAAAACTAGGTGTCTTTTTTACCTTTCTTTTTACCGCCATATTTAATTTTCTTTCTACGTTTAGAAACTTTGTACTTAGACTTACTAAAACTGTTGTCTGCTTTCTCAAGTTTTTCGAACCTAAGGACCACACCAACACTGTGCTGCATGTAGTCGGACGATTTTAAAAAGTCTGTCAAGCCGATTTTGGCTACACTCCGAAGCTGCAGACCAATTTGTTTTGTAATCCAGAAGTTTATCCCGACGCCAAAATTGAAAGTAGGACTAAATGTGCGCACCGTCGTATCATTATTATTCCTAAGGGACACACCAAGGCCAGAAATTGCGTAAGGATCTATCACCCCGTTTTTGAGCAATTTGTATAGTGAATATTTGCCATTGAAATCCATCGAGAATATATTCCCTGTAATACCATTAGAACCATTTGTGATTTTTTCGGGATTATATTTTGAGTAAGTCATTATAAACTCTGCGCTCCATCCGTTGTAGATATATTTGTCTATGCTCAGTTGCGTTGGGAACAAGTGACTGTGAAGATTTTCAAATAAGAATGGATTGAATGACTCACCATCGTCATCGGTGAGGGTCCAGGATGCCCCAAACATCCAACTGTAGGTGTCCTTATTTGATATAGCCTTTTCTGGCTGGGCAAATGCGGTGTTGAAAAGCAGAAGAGAAAGACAAAGGGCACCGAATGATTTCATTTTATCTTCTTTTGAATGGGGTAAAAGTAAGAAATAATAGAGGTATTGCCTGTAAAAGTCTCGTATTATTTTGGTTTTTTGCTTTTGTCTTTTACAAATTTCAGAATGTTTAGGCTAACGTCAATAAATAATGGATTAATGCTTAGTTTTGTTTTTGTGCCTCGAGTAAAAAAAATAAAGCTTGAAATTGATGATGAAATAGAGTTTCCAATTTTGGGGATATCCACTGCATTGGGTGATTATCGACTTGCTTGGGAGCTAAATTCTAAATTAAATTTAAGATTTGAGCGATCTATTGAAGGAACCTACTTTTCCATACCGGACAGGTTAAAAAAAACAGTTAATTACGATTATTATTCCTATGTTTCAGAGGAGGATATGTCGAAGTTTTTTTTGGTGAAAAACAAACAAAAGGGCTCAACTTTATTTAGCGATCGAGAGCGGTTGGATTTCTTCTTGGTTTTGCGTGATAATTTTATTTACGATGTTGAAGATTTAATTAATGATTTGAGAAAAATCAAAGGAGTGGTGGCTGTTTTCTCCTTTTCTAGCTCGGAATTTGAATTTTCTGAATACCTTAACGATTAACATGAAAAGAACTAAAATTGTGGCTACAATTGGCCCATCTTCAGCTTCAAAAGACATCCTCAAGGATATGATTTCTTCTGGTCTGAATGTATGCAGAATTAACTTTTCTCATGGTTCATATTCAGATCATTCCAAAGTTATTGAGTCGGTGAGAGAATTAAATGAAGAATTAAATACCAATGTTGCAATATTGGCTGATCTTCAAGGTCCTAAAATTCG
>CAJWAO010000055.1 GCA_913020765.1 uncultured Flavobacteriales bacterium
CCTCCTGCTGCACAATATACTACTGTCGTGCGCCTTTTATTTAATCTGGAAAGAACCTTTATTTCGAAATCAGGATCCCAAAAGTCAATATTCACTGCCCCCTCTATTGCTCCATCCTTGAATTCTTTTTCCGTTCTAACATCGAGTATTTGAATGTCTTCTTTCGCCATTAATTCAACCAGTTTGCTATTGCCAATCTGATTTGTGTTCCTTTGACAATTAACATTGTTTGAAAATAAAATAAAGACGAATAAAAATTTATATATCTCTGAAATTCTCATATTTATAATTAAGAACTAAAGATAAACTTTATTCTTACTTTCGAGATGATAAGCTTATTGTTTCAATTGATTCATTATGTTTGTTTAAATCATTGCCTATGCCCTTTTATAAATTCAAAGATTGGACCCCGGTAGTTCATCCGTCAAGTTATGTTTCTCCACAAGCGACATTAATCGGTAATGTTATTATTGGCGAGGATGTTTATATTGGTCCTGGCGCCGTGCTACGCGGAGATTGGGGTAAAATTCTCATTGATCGAGGTGCCAATATTCAAGAAAACTGTGTTGTACATATGTTTCCAGGTACCACTGTCCACCTCTTTGAAAATGCTCATGTTGGTCATGGTGCAATTATACATGGTGCCACACTAAAAAAAAATTGTTTGATTGGGATGAATGCGGTCATTATGGACGACGCTGTTATCGGTGAAAATACAATTGTCGGTGCATTATCCTTTGTATCTTCACAAACTGAAATAGCTGATAATAGTTTGGCTGTTGGAAACCCTGCCAAAGTAATTCGCGAGCTAAATAGTGATCAAATAGAATGGAAAACCAAAGGAACCAAATACTACCAAAAACTCCCCTCTGATAATACCTCTTACTTAAAGGAATGTAAGCCTTTAAGTCAAATTGAGCCTGATAGACCCCAACAAATATCAGATTACAAAACATGGAGTAAATAGTCTGTACGCGTAACTTACTCTGTTTAAGCGAAAAGGAATATGGCATGGACTATAATAAAAATACGGAAAATAGATTGTCGCGTCGCAATGTTATGTTAACTTTGATTCCCGTAGTTACAATCCATTAATATGTCCAACTCAGTTAAGTATATTTTTGTAACCGGTGGGGTTACCTCTTCTCTCGGAAAAGGTATTATTGCAGCCTCTTTAGCAAAATTAGTACAAGCCAGAGGATACTCCGTTACCATCCAAAAACTAGATCCTTACATCAATATCGATCCAGGAACACTTAATCCATACGAGCATGGTGAATGCTATGTAACTGACGATGGTGCTGAGACTGATTTAGATTTAGGCCATTATGAACGATTCTTAAATGTCCCAACAAGTCAAGCCAACAATATCACAACAGGCCGCATTTATCAATCCGTTATTGATAAGGAACGAAAAGGAGACTTTCTTGGAAAAACAGTCCAAGTTATCCCGCATATTACTGACGAGATCAAACAAAGAATACAGTTACTATCCAATAATAATAAATACGATATTGTCATTACTGAAATCGGAGGGACTGTCGGCGATATTGAGTCGCTTCCATACATTGAGGCAGTAAGACAAATGATGTGGGAATATGAAAAGGATTGCCTGGTTATTCATCTAACGCTGATCCCCTACTTGTCTGCAGCTGGAGAGCTAAAAACGAAGCCAACTCAGCATTCAGTTAAAGCGTTACTAGAGCTAGGTGTACAGCCAGATATATTGTGTTGCAGATCTGAACATGAGCTTGAGTTGAATCTGCGAAGAAAAATAGCCAAATTTTGCAACGTTTCTATGAATGCAGTCATCGAAGCTCGAGATGCATCATCTATTTACGATGTACCGATGCTTATGCAGGCAGAAGAATTGGATAGTGTTGTTCTAGAAAAGCTAGGTTTGTCTAAAAAATCGACCCCAAAATTAAAAAAATGGAAAAGCTTTTTAGAGCGCTTAAAAAATCCTAAGACCGATGTGAACATTGCACTTATCGGGAAATATGTCGAACTTAAAGATTCCTACAAATCAATTAGTGAGGCCTTTATTCATGCCGGAGTAAGTAATGAGTCTAAAGTGAACTTACATTGGATACATTCTGATAAATTAGACAAGGAAAATGTCGAAAATCAGCTTTCAGAGATGAATGGAATACTGGTAGCACCTGGTTTTGGCTCGAGAGGTGTAGCAGGAAAAATCGATGCAGTTCAGTTTGCTCGTGAAAAGGACATTCCCTTTTTAGGAATTTGTCTTGGAATGCAATGTGCTGTTATCGAATTTGCAAGAAATGTCCTTCACCTAGAGGATGCCAATACTACAGAAATTGCGATAAAAACAAAAGCTCCTGTTATAGATATGATGGAGGCGCAAAAAAACATATCGGACTATGGCGGCACTATGCGACTTGGCGCTTATTCCTGTCAATTAAAGCCCAATTCAAATATTGGCAAAGCTTTTCATTCAGATGTTATCTCGGAAAGACATCGGCACCGTTATGAGTTTAACAACGCCTATTTGAAGGATTTTGAAGCAGCGGGAATGATTTCAACAGGAACCAATCCCGAAACAGGTCTTGTTGAAGTTGTCGAAATTCCAAAACACCCCTGGTTTGTCGGTGTTCAATTCCACCCCGAATACAAGAGCACAGTAGATGAGCCGCACCCATTATTCGTAGCCTTTGTAGGAGCTGCCTTAAAAAATAAAAAGAAATAGAAATGGATCGTAACACCTTAACCGGTCTTGTGCTGATAGGATTGCTTTTAACCGTATTTACTATCATTAATAAACCAAGTGAAGAGGAAATAAAAAAACAAGAGGCTGAAATTGCGAAGGCAAAAGAAAATGCCCAGGTTAAAAAGCAAGAAAATGAATCAGCACTAATCAATTCTTCAAGTTCAACCGGAAATATTCCTGAGGTTGACACATTACAGAATATACCAGCACAGCAAAATGTAGTCTTGGACAGTGTCTTTACTAGGGAAACAGATCAATTTAGGATTGATTTTTCTACCAAGGGCGGACAAATTTCGGCTATGTTCCTCAATAAATACAAATCATATGATAGTTACAGTCGGGAATTGAATGATGCACTATGCCTCTTTGCCAAAGGAGACCACCTTACCTCCTACTCTTTTTTCGATGGTGATCAGTTGATACAGACAAAGGATTTAAACTTTGAGCTCAAAAATGATTCTAAAACGTCAGTGGTCTTGGAGGCAAGCTACAAGGGGGGTATAATTCGGCAGACTTATAAATTCAAGGATAAATCTTTTAATATCGACTATAAAGTTGAGTTTGTTGAGCTCAATGGAATTGCCAAGGACAATATTCAGCTCATTTGGCAGACTGCCTTTCTTCAGACCGAGAAATTGCTATCTGAGCAAAGGAGAGTTTCTACGATTTGTTTTGATGAGAAAGAGGAAGGTTTTGACTACCTAAGTGAAACCAGTGACGACGAAAAAGACTTTGACAACGAGGTCAATTGGATTGCTTACAAGCAATCTTATTTTTCTTCCTTTTTGTCACCAAAAACACCTTTCCAAAAAAATGGTACATCAATCAAGGTCTCCACCTATCAAGAGGAAAACGCCAAAGATTCAACACATATCAAAGATTTTTCCTCAATACTCACCTTAAATTTTGACCCTAACTCAAACAATACGGCGAGCTTTAATTGGTACTTTGGTCCGAACGACTATGAATTACTGAATGAGTACAATGAAAACTATGACGATATCTTAAACTTCGGTTGGGGATTGTTTAGGTGGATCAATGTATATGCTGTTCAGCCCTTGTTTACTTTACTACTTTCGCTAGGTTTTGGTTTAGGATTATCCATATTCTTATTAACACTATTTATAAAAACTGCATTGATGCCAGTTCAATGGAAAATGTTTGTATCCTCCGTAAAGATGAGAATCCTCAAACCCAAAACAGAAGCAATAAATGCGAAGTATCCAAATAAGGATGATGCAATGAAAAAGCAAATGGAAATGATGAACTTATACAAGGAATCTGGCGCGAGTCCCCTATCTGGATGTCTTCCCATGTTAATTCAGATGCCGATATTACTTGCCGTATTTCGCTTTTTCCCATCCGCCTTTGAGCTAAGACAGCAGTCCTTTTTGTGGGCAGATGATTTATCGTCTTATGATTCAATTTTAGACTTCGGATTTAGTATCCCTCTATATGGCGACCACATTAGCTTATTCACCTTACTCATGTCTGCCACTACTCTATTTTATACGGTCATGAATAGTGGAAATGTCCAACAGCCTACACAACCGGGAATGCCAAACATGAAAGTATTGATGTACATTTTTCCCGTAATGATGATCTTCTTTTTCAATAATTATTCTTCTGGATTGAGTTACTACTACTTCATATCGACACTTTTTTCCATTTTGATCATGTTTATGATTAAGAAATTTTTTGTTGATGAAGAGAAGCTGAAACTGAAGATGGAAGCCAAGGCGGGTTCTGCCGCCGCCGCAGGCCCAAGAAAAAAATCAAAATTTCAAGCGCGGCTCGAAGAAATGCAGCGAAAACAGCAGGAAGCCTTGAAGAATAAAAAGAAATAGAAATGAAGTTTTTTATTGATACAGCTAACCTTGAGGAGATTAAAGAAGCCAACAGTCTTGGTATTCTCGACGGTGTAACAACAAACCCTTCTTTGATGGCAAAAGAAGGTATTACGGGAAATCAAAACATCCTTGACCACTATGTAACAATTTGCAATATTGTTGATGGTGATGTGAGTGCAGAGGTTATTAGTACAGATTTTCAGGGCATGGTTAACGAAGGGGAAAAGCTTGCTGCATTGCACCCTAATATCGTCGTAAAAGTCCCAATGACTCTTGAGGGAATTAAAGCTATAAAATATTTTACTGAGAAAGGAATTCGCACAAATTGCACGCTTGTCTTCTCAGCGGGTCAAGCCTTATTAGCGGCAAAAGCTGGGGCCTCTTATATTTCTCCATTCCTCGGAAGGTTAGATGATATTTCTTCAAATGGGCTTGAGCTAATCAATCAAATTCGAGGTATTTATAATAATTATGATTTTGATACAGAAATACTTGCGGCATCCGTCAGACACCCGATGCATATTATTCATTGTGCCGAAATTGGTGCAGACATCATGACTGGTCCATTGAAGGCGATTAAAGCACTAGCGAGTCATCCATTGACTGACATTGGTTTAGAGAAGTTTCTGGCAGACCACGCAAAAGGAAATAAATAATGTTTTCCAAGGAGGAAAAACGTGAGATGAATATCGAATTTTGGAATGGATTCAAGCAGTACATGAAAAGCTATAAATCATCAGCGCTACCACGCGTAAATTGGCTTTCCTACCCAACAAACTTAAAACATACCTATTTGCGCTTACATTGTGATGATAAATGTTGTGCTTTATTTTATGATATTCAATTTAAAGACAAGGAAATTAAAGCGCTTTTTTGGGAACAATTACAAGAGCTAAAGCCCTTATTCACCAAAAACGAGAGCTATACCTCTACATGGCATCAACATTTTGAAACAGAGAATGGGCTTAATATTAGCCGAATTGAATGGGCAACTTACGAATGGAGTTTTTCTAGAAAAAAAGATTGGAGAAAAATCTATCGATTCCTAAAGGACCGCCTAATGGAGTTTGATGCGGTATATCAGGAGTACAAGGAAATTCTTATTAACTTGATTAAATAAATACATGTCGATCATGACCAAAATTATCCCGTTATTTTTATTTTTCTTGGGTTCTTTAGCTTTCGGGCAAACCATTATTTATAGTACAGATTTTCAGAATGGAATCCCCAATGATTTTACGCTCATTGACAATGACTTAAATACACCTGCAGCGTCAGTTTCGGAGTTTGCTGAAGCGTGGATTTGCATTCTGGATCCCGAAAATAATACGGATAGTGTGGCTGCCTCTACCTCCTATTTTGATACACCGGATACTGCCGATCGTTGGATGATCACCCCTATGCTTGAATTAGGCGCGCTTGGAAATAAATTTTATTGGGAGGCAAAATCACAGGATGCGTCATTTCCCGATGATTATTTTGTTTTGATTTCGACGACTGACAATTCAACTGAAAGTTTTGTGGATACCGTTGGTTATATTCAAGGTGAAAACTTTGAATGGACTGAGCGTGATTTAGACTTAAGTGAGCTGGGATATGACGGTCAATCAATTTATGTGGCTTTTGTGCTTAGAACTTATGACGGATTCAAACTTTACATTGACGATATAGAGGTGGTTAAAGATGATTTCACTGGCCTCAATGAGCAGGTGCAATTTTCCTTTAATTTATTCCCTGTTCCTGTAATAAGCACCATTCATATTTCAAGTGAGACGGTATTTTTAAATATCACCATCACCGATGTTAAAGGTAAAGTAATGTACGCAGGAACGGAAAAAACGATTGATGTAGGTGATTATCCAAAAGGCACCTATTTTGTATCCGTGGATTCGGAGAAGGGTACCGCAACCAAGATATTTATAAAGCAATAGCCTCTCGCTAAGGCGATACATATGACAGTAAGGGTCAGCTTAAAAGCGGAAGATAGAGGTCATGACTGAGCATATCAAATGAATATTGAGCCACTTAACCATAAAATCTATCGAGGAAGCCAATAAGCCATGGTACTTGAGATAAACTAAGGGTTTTTTCTTCTTAATGCTAGAAGGCCTTCTATTTCTTTTTCTTGTTTAATTATCCAACTATTTAGCTTATCCCGCTCCACATCATTTTCACTCATCTTTCGGTGTGTTTTCGCAGCATGAAGCTTCGCTATCTTCATCGACAAAGACTGAACGTTTTTAGTAAAATAACTCTTTGAAAAGTGTTTCCATATTTCTTTCACTGCTTGCTGATTTGGGTGTACCATGTCCTCCTTAAAGAATCTATAATCCCTGAGACTATCATGTATAATTTCGAATGACGGATAGTAGGAAATCGGATGGGCATTCATTAGCATTTCAATCAATATAAATAGCCTAGCTTTACTCTTGTTGTTTTCAATGAGGCCATCCCGAGTATGTCTCACAGGACTTACTGTGAATACGATATTGAGTTTTGGGTTCCATTCGAATAATTCTTGGATAAATTCCGACCATTTTGAAAACATTTCTTCAGGTGAGGAGGATTCTTTGATAAATAAATCTGCCTGTTGCTTATGACAGTTTGCGACAACTCTGCCTGAGGAAATATGTCTGTAAGCGATGGATGTTCCAAAGGTGACAAACAGCCAAGCGTCACCAGAAAGTGCATCTCGTATAGCTTTTCTTTTTTCTAGTATTAAATTTAGATGTGTCCTTTTGGTAGCAGATTGAAGTAAATGTGCTGAATCCCAATCAGAAACGAAGTCTGGTGTGTCTAAATAGTGAACCTCTTTGGATTCTCGAATTGCATTTTGCAGGCCAGTTAATATTGGCACAGGATGGAATAGTGTGCCAAAGGGATTACTTAGCGTATTAAATCCATGATTTTCAGATAATTGGCTTATATTGCTCGAAAAGCAGCTTCCAATGAAAACCAATGTATTTTTAAAACCTATCTTTTGTTCCGAATCAAATTCTGGATATGGTAAATGAAAAGTTCCCATTATTTCATGAGTATTTTTGCAGTTGCCAGTGCAGCATTTGTTACATCTTTACCACTCATTAATCTTGCTACTTCATGCACTCGTTCTTCTTGTGAAAGTAAGCGAACGGATGTATTGGTTCTCGCTTCACCTTGATTTTTCTCAACAACAAGATGTGCTGTAGCTTTGGAGGCGACCTGTGGCAAATGTGAGATCACCAAAAGCTGTGTCTGTATCCCCATTTTATTTAATAGAACACCTATTTTATCTGCCACATCTCCTGATACACCCGAATCAATTTCATCAAATAGAATACTGGGCATTTTTTTTAGCTCTGAGATTTGCTTCAATAATGCAAGCATTAATCTCGATAGCTCTCCCCCACTAGCTGCATTTTCAATTTCAATCATTTCAAAACCCTTATTGGCAGAAAACAACATTGATAAATCTGAAATCCCTGTCCGTTTTAATTCTGTTTTGTTTATTTGAAAATCTAGTTTGGTTTCTTTTAGCTTGAGTTCGATCAGGTCCGATTGCAAATTTTCAATTATTTGTTTCCGTTTCTCAAGTCTCAAAGAATGCAATTTTTTTGCTGATTGAATCAATTGAGCCTCAAGTGTTTTACATTCGGACTCCATTTCACGAATCTCATGAGCGAGTTCTTGTAAATTATTTTCGTTTTTTGATAGGTCATCTAGAAATAGAATGAGTTCCTTTTGATTTGATAAATTATGTTTTAACAACAATCTATTGAATTCATCCCATTGCTTCGTCACGAGTTCTTTTCTATCGGCGTCAACCTCAATTGAATCGATATAATATGAGGCTTCCGAGGTAACCTCTCCAAGTTCAGCTTCCAAGGCACGCATTCGTTCTAAAAGATCTTTTAGTGACTGATCCTTATTTTCAAGTTTTTCAAGTCGATATATAAATGATTTTATTTGCGCATACACTCCCCCATCTTCTGTAAATTCAGTAACCTCTCCGAGAATATTACGAATGTCCTCAGCGTTGTCAAGTCTAAAAAGCTCTCCCTCTAATTCTTCATAATCAATATCATGTAATTTGAGTCCGTCAAGCTCATTTTTTAAAAAGGTATTATAATCGTGGTCTTGGTTTTGCCTTTTAAATTTATTTTTTAACGATTCAAGCTGTTCGCAAAAGTCATTGAAATTGTCATAGAGCAATGAAAAATCGTTTGCCTTGGATTCATTTCCTGATAATAAATCGTACAATTCTAATTGCTTGGCTTTTGATTTGAGTTCAAAAGTATTGTACTGTGAATGAATCATCAGCTTTGTTGCTGCAAATGCCTTTAGTATAGATAAAGAGACTGGAGAGTCATTAATAAAAGCCCGTGATTTCCCATCACGCACAATTTCTCTTCTCAATAAAATGGACTGATCATAATCAAGGTTGTTCGCTGAAAAAAATCGCTGGTCGTTAGGTGACGCATTTAGCTGTGCTTCGACGATTGCTTTCTTACCGCATGGCCCAACAAGACTGGTGTGGGCTCGTTCACCGAGCAGAAGAGCAAAAGCATTTAAAAGAATAGATTTTCCCGAACCTGTCTCACCTGTAAGGACAGTAAAACCTTTATTTAAATCGAGTTCTAAGTCTTCGATCAACGCAAAATTCGAGATGCGTAATTTTTGAATCATGAATCAATTTAATATGGACTGAAATCTTGAACTGTTTCCTGGGTCCAATCGTTTCAAAAGATTCACAAAATCTGTCTTTTGTTTGGTATCTGATTCAGCAAGCAAGCTTTTTAGCTCATCAGTTTTACAAAAAACAAAATTGATAATATTTACGGTATTAGGTCTTGTCTGAACAACAGGCTTAAGCTTAAGCATTGCTTTATATATCTCCCTTATGCCCCTGTCCTTATCCTCATAAAGCTTATCTATCCCCATTCTATGGTACCAATAATTGCAATCTCGGAGTGGCTGAAATAATTGCTGAAGGACATTATCTACGAGCCAATATCTATTTCGTTTTCCGGTTTCACTTGCTTTCCATCCTGCTGCACCAGACGGTTGTGCATTGGCGACAATTTGCTGTGCCTCAGTAAAAAAGGGAGTTCCGGCATTCGGGCCAAATGAATCATAATCCATTCCTATCATGAATAAAGCATAAAAAGATAGAATAGACGACAGATTATCCCTAAAGGCATTCTTTGCATAGTATAAAGGAGTATTTCTGGAATAGGCGAAAACCACATTTTCATCTAAAAAGTTAAAAACGAGCGAGTTGTAGCTTGAGTTGAAGGAAGGTCTGCTCATTAGCACCTGAATAGAACCGCTGAAGGTTCCCATAGTTGGAATATTCTTGATTTGTAATTGAATAGAACAGTTGATACGTTCTTCAATTGTGAATTTATCTTTGGTCCACTTCGTGCCATTCATAAAATCAAAAATGACCTCTTCAAGCTGTTTTAATGCCTCTTGTTCAGTTGTTGTCACCTCGAGCTTTGCGTCTGTAATAATAGAGACCTGACAATTCAGTTCTTGCGCATTTACCGAACGTAAATAAATTAACAAAATAATAAAGAGGTATTTTTTAAGCATCTAGTTTTTCTATGGTATCAATCAGCTTTATGGCGATTTCAAACTTGTTTTGAAGCTTTAAATCAATAACAAGGCCTTCCTTATCGAAGATAGTTACTTTATTCATTTCACCACCAAAAGTAGCTCCTTTGTCTTGGGTAGAATTTAAGACAATCAAATCCAAGTTTTTACGCTTTAATTTCAACAACGCGTTTTCTTGCTCATTATTTGTTTCTAGCGCAAATCCAACCACTTTTTGTTTATTTTCTCTATGAAAGGAAGCCCATTTCAAGATATCAGGATTCTGAACAAGCTCTATGAACTCATCTGTATTTTCCTTCTTAAGTTTTGTTTTAGAGGTTTTAGCAGGTTTAAAATCTGCAACGGCCGCTGAAAATATACCCAAATCACATTTCTGCCAGCACCTTTGCACGGCATCAAGCATCTCTTCAGCTGTTTTAACATCTGTTCTTCTTAGTTTTGGATGAAATAGCTGCTCTTTCGTTGGCCCACAAATAAGTTCAACCTCATATCCTCTTAACAATGCTGCCTTTGCCACAGAAAAGCCCATTTTTCCCGAAGAGTGATTTGAAATATAACGTACAGGATCAATAGCCTCTTGCGTTGGTCCAGCTGTGATACAAATTTTTTTATCCAACTTGGGTGCTGACCTCTTGAAGTATTCATTTAAATGTGTTTCAATGTGGTCGGGTTCCGCCATTCTTCCTTGTCCCTCAAGGCCACTTGCCAATTCTCCATCCTCTGCTGGAATGATAGCTACTCCGTCATGTATTAGTGTATCAATATTTCTTAAAAAACTCGGATGTTTATACATGTCTAAATCCATTGCTGGTGCAACGATGGTCTTTCCTTTCATTGAAAAATAGGTTGCCAAGAGAAGATTGTCACACAAGCCATTTGCCATTTTACCTATGGTGTTCATTGTGGCTGGTGCAATTATGAAAATATCTGCCCATTCCGCATATTCAACATGGTTATTCCAGGTACCTGATGCTTTATCCCAAAACTCTATAGCAACCTCATTTTTAGAAAGCGTAGATACGACCAAGGGGCTTATAAATGAAGAAGAGGCAGGAGTCATAATACATTTGACCTCTGCCTCTTGTCTTTTTAAACTGCGTATTAGGTACGCAATTTTGTACGCTGCAATACCTCCGGTAATTCCGAGAAGAATGCGTTTTCCGTACATTTATTTTTCTTCTTGTTCTTCCGTATGTCTTACGTAGATTTTATCATCTAAAAGTTCTTGTGCTGCAATCGCTGTAGCCTTCGGAAGTCCTTCGTAGTGTTTTGAAATTTCTATTTGTTCTCTATTTTCAAAGATTTCTTCCAAGTTATCAGTATTACTTGCAAACTCCTGCAATTTTGAAGTCAACTCCTCTTTGATTTCAGAACTGATTTGGTTTGATCTTTTAGACATTGCTACAATTGACTCATAGATATTACCAGTCTTGTTTTCAATGTGAATGGTATCTCTTGTTACAGTTGTCTTTTCAGCAATTACATTTTTGTAGCTCATTCTTTTTATATTTAATTCAGCAATTTGTTCACCAATTGTTTTAGACCTTTAATGTCGGCCGAATCAGGGAAATCGGCCTCAAATTTACGCATTCTTTCAATAGTTTCATCAATTCGTGCGCTTTTTTTACTTTCAACGCTGTTGACAGTCAAGTAATAAGAGTTTAGAACCATTGCCGAAAACACCTCCTCTGCATGAATTGAGGCAGGATATTTTTCCAAAAATATTTCCGCAGCGGCGACTGCTGCTCTGTATCTCTCGGTTTGTGCATAAAGCATTACATGATTGAACTCCTTGGTCTCAATTTTTTGTCTTAGTCGGTCTATGATTCGGTTACTTGAATCCATTAGTGAGGTATTGGGATAAGTGTCAACAAAAATTTGAATCGCATTTATAGCATCTTCAGTTTCTGATTGATCTAAGGAAATTTCAGGAGAATTTTTAACCTTGCACATCGCTGCCAAAAACATGAGCTCTTCGTTTTTTACCGAGTATGGGAAACGCTGTATATATGACGAGAAATAATATCCGGCCATGTAATAATCTTCACTTTTGTAGTAACTTGTTCCGAGTCGGTAATATGCCAGCTCACCTTCTCCCGATTTTGGCGAATGCTGATAAATCTGTTCGTATAGCACAATGGATTTAAGAAATTCTTCATTGTCAAAAAGCTGGTTGGCAAGTTCAAACTTTTTAACATAATCATCTCCCTTAATGATTTCGTTGTAATTAGAACAACTTGCCAAAATCAAACAAAAACTACTGCAAATAAGGAAAAATCTATACATATTATCTCACCCTCAAGTTTTGGCCAATTTGAAGAATTGAGGTGGTTCTCAAGCCATTTAATCTACACAACGAGGATACGCTTGTTCTATTGCGTTCAGCAATTGCAGAAAGAGTGTCTCCAGCCCTAACTTTGTAATACTTTTTAGCAATGTATTCTTTCGTTCCATTTGGTTTTTGTCGCCATTGGTCTGAAGGCGAAACGCCAGGTCGAAACATTGTCTTGTGCAAAAGTAAGTTGGTTTTTTTTAAAACTTGGTTTTTAAAATCGATAAGCTCCTCGGGGTTTATTGGTGAGTCATAAAAGCGGACTTCAAAATGAAGGTGTGAACCAAAAGAATGGCCTGTATTGCCTCCTAGGCCAATAACTTGTCCTGACTTCACTTTCTGACCAGAAAAAACAAGAAGCTTACTTAGATGGGCATAATATGTCTCTAAGCCATTGTAATGCCTTATAATCACCAGATTACCATAGCCGCCAGCATTATTTCTTGAATATCGCACAATTCCATCAAAAGCACTCACAACAGTGTCCCCTGTTACTAGATCTAAATCAATCCCGTTGTGGTATTTACCATTTCTATATTTATATCGCGAGGTAACGGGACCGTCTATGGGAATTGTAAACGAACCATGACCGTCGTCATCGAGGCACAACCAAACTGTATCTTTCAATTTGGTAAGGTTATTGGCCCGTGTATAACAATCATTATCATCCCATTTCATGACAAAAGGGCCTCCAATATCTGCACGACTCATTATACTATGTAGATCCCTATTGAGGATGCCATCAAATGTTGAATCGGGCAATAATTCCCAAGATTGGTCTGAATACATTACCATTTGGCCTAATTTGGAATCTACTGTATCGAGTGGTATTTGCGCGAAGACATACAGGGAAACAAAACAAGCTATACATACTTTCAGTACTCTGAACACTTTAATTAAATTTTATAAGTGGCAAAATTAAGAATAATGCTTAAATACTAATTTACCTCGAGGATTTTCAGATTATAAAAAACCGATTCATTTGGACGCACTAGATCAAGGTACCCTTCTTTTCCAAACGCCATTTGAGGGTCAAGAATAACAAACAAATGCTGTCCAATTCTAGCACTATTTAGAACTTCCCTTAACCCCTGAGGATAATTTCGCTGTCCTGGAGTGTAGGTAACCGGGAAATTTGAGGTGTACGTATTGAAAATATTCGATTTGGACTCGGTAGATGCAATCATATGAAATTTCACTTTAGAAATGTCTTCTGATTCAGAGGTTTTTCCTGATCTTAATTCCCATATTTTAATGCCGAGACTATCCCTACTCGGTGAAACAATTCCATGAAGTTTAACAAATAACCAATTTTCAGAGTTAGGAGGAATCAAAGTACCTAGTCCTTTTTTTCCGTATGCCAAATTTGCTGGTATCTTAACCTGAGCGAGATCGCCAACAGACATTAGGCTCAAAGCTTCATCCCATCCCTTATTTTGCATGTTATATCCCAAAATAAAAGGTAAATAAGGCATTTTCATTCTGTTATTTCCATCAATGATTTTACCGTCAGGTAAGCTTAGACGGTACTCAAGCATAAGTAGCTCACCCTTTTTGGGTATGCGTGCAGTATTTTTTTTAATCCAATCAATGGTAATACCACTTTGTGTTTCGTAATGGTCTACAAAGCTGAATTCTTCAGAAATTTCTTTTACATTCACATTGGTATCTTGAACAAATGAAACAACATTTGTATCAATTCGTGCTGAATCCATGTAAACGCCCTTGTCTTGAGCTTCGGTTTTGGAAGACGCTTTCGAAACAGCACTATTCGACGTTGCTTTGGGAGAAATAACCTCGTCACGTTCAATTAAATCACAAGACGTTAAGGAACAATAATAAATGATAAAAAGCGAAATTAATTTAAATAAACCTTTCATTAATTGATACTTAAAAGTTCAACATCAATAAGTAATATGGCCTGGGGAGGGATTTGCTCTGAATCTCCAAGAAGCCCATGCGCAAGATAACTAGGAACGATCAGTCTTGCCTTTTCATTTTTTTTCATAAGCTGTAGTGCTTCATGAAGCCCGGATTCCTCATTACTCATTCCCAAGATAAACTGGTCAACAATGGAATCTGTCTCATAACAAACATGTCCGTCTAGAAGCTGTATTTTGAGGTCCAAATACACCCTGTCCCCAATGCGTGCATTAGGACCTACGCCAACTCTATTTTCTGCGAGTTGGTAGCGAAGCCCTGAGCCAGTTTGTATCATGTTTAAATCTTTATGGTGCTCCAAATATATTTCAATGGCAAGTTCTTCTCTTTTATGCAGTTCCTGATTAAAATCAACAGAGTGATCCAATGACCAATCTTTGGATTCCTCCTGAACTTGATCATTGCCCTGAGTGCATGAATAAAATATCAAAAAAGATACCAAAAGACCAATATATTTCATATCAAATCTTTTGAATGGAGAATGAGCTTTTTTATGGTCTCATCGAGATTGTCATGGCTTATGCCTCCCGCCGCATATTTATGTCCTCCGCCATCAAAATACTTCTTCGCAAACTCATTGACAA
>CAJWAO010000056.1 GCA_913020765.1 uncultured Flavobacteriales bacterium
CCATTTTCGACAGGCTTCACAAGCGGAATACCCGAATTCGCAAATATTGAAAATGAAAATGGTGAATTGATTGCTGTGGCTTTTATATACAGAGAAACATTTGGAAGCAACATTATCGGCCAAATAGCAGTAACGGGCCCAGGCTTTACATCGATTGATTCAGCTGGATACGTCTTTGGTTTTGAAACCTTTGGATCTGGTCACTATGACCTTTGGGGTGGTGCTTTTTCCGGGCGGAGTAATTTTGTAACTGAGCTTCCTGACAGTTCCTCCCTTCCAGAAATTGTCTATTACAACCTACCTGACAGCTTGCAGACGATTGTCGATTCATGGAACTGTTCCGATAAGGTCATTTCTGTTGGAAATCTCCGAAATAGAATTAGCCATATAGATCTTAACGGCAATACGTATATGGCTTCACCTGGAATTGCAGTTGGAGAGCTATATTCTGCTAGTAGCATCGGACCATCAAGGACGGGTGTTCAAAAACCAGATATTACAGCTTCCGGAGATATTTCTCTTGGATCAGGACCGTTTTCATGGTTAAATAATCCAGCAAATGCCTCATTGATTGATCAAGGAGGTTTTCATATAAGAAATGGAGGAACTTCGATGGCTTCGCCAGTGGTGGCCGGAATCGCTGCGCTTTATCTACAAAAATGTCCTGGGGCAAATTATGAAGATTTCAAAAGTGATCTTATCACAAATTCAGATATTGATACGTTCACAGGCAATGTACCGAACTTTGCCTATGGGCATGGTAAAGCAAATGCCCTACTTACTTTACTAGCCAAACATGAACCAGTATTTATAGATGGACCTGATGGCATTTGCCCGGGTGAACTTGCTACCTATAGCTTTAACTCTGACCTTATACCAATGTCTATTATTTGGTCCAATGGATCCTCGAGCCCATCAATTACAACCGCAATACCAGGAAACTATCAAGTAACACTGCACGATGAATTAGGGTGTTCATCTCGATCTGCCATTCAACCATTGTTGAGCTTCACGAATCCTTCTGTAAATGCGGGAAGCGACCAGCTCATATGTCCCAATAGCCCTCTCACTTTAGCAGCAACAGGAACTGCAACTACCTATCAGTGGAACAATGGGGTGGTTCAAAATGAGCCTTTTGTTCCTTTCGCGGGAACATATATCGTTACAGGCTTCAATGAAGATGGATGCTCAGCTTCAGATACAACAAATATCGAGTTACTCTCAACAATGCCTGTAGAATATATCGAAAACACCGAAGAGGTTGGTATTGGCCAAACAGCATTCAATGTTTCTTCCGGAAGTCCATCTGGCGGTATATACTCTGGGTCAGGTATTATTGGTACTTCATTTCACCCTGGCTTGGCAGGAATCGGTTCTCATGAAGTTGTCTATTCGGTAACAGATGGAAACGGTTGTATAACTACAGATACTTCAGTTATTACAGTTTATGAAGATGCAGGGGTATTTGGGTTATCGGAATCAGCTATACAGATTGGACCAAATCCATTCACAAAAGAATTACAAATATATATATCCGAACCTATTGAACTCAAAATATATGACCTTAAAGGGAAACTTATATATCACAGAAAAATGTTTCAATCTAAGCATATTGACTTGCAAAATATTGAGCCCGGCATGTATAATCTATTTTTAAAACAAATAGATGGTAATCAAAAAAAATATATGAAACTTATCAAACAGAACTAGAGAAATCATTTTGACACAAATAACACATCCCTATTTTCACATGATTGCTTTTACTAATTTTATTCGATGAATATTGAAAAGAATGTAGCGCACTATTCGCAACTAAATATCGACCATTTTCACGATATTATTGCCCTTCGTATAAAGATTTTTGTGATTGAACAAGACTGTCCATATCAAGATTTAGATGGTAAAGATAAAGTGGGTTACCACCTATTTTACACCAACAATAAAGACGAGGTTGTTGCAGCAACCCGCATATTACCACAAAATATTTCGTACGCTGAGGTCTCAATTGGAAGGGTTGTTGTTGATAAAGATTGCAGGGGATTAGGTTTAGGCGATCTTATTATGAAAGAGTCAATGAACTTTGTTCAAGCTGAATTTGGACAAGTCAATGTTCGACTTTCTGCTCAAAAACATCTAGAAAATTACTACGGAAAACATGGCTTTAAATCGACCGGAAAAGAATATCTCGAAGACGGCATACCTCATGTTGAAATGCTCTATGAGTGCGCACCTAAAAAATAAAGTGAGGAGAACACTAGAGTTTATCTAAGAAGGCTTGACGATTTATATTCTCTTGAATACCGGTCTCCATGTTCTTCAATGTAATTGATTCTGAATCTCTTTCTTCTTCTCCAATCATAATGACAAATCGTGCTTTTCGCGCATCTGCATATTTAAATTGCTTTTGAATCTTTGCCTTACTCGGATAGAGTTCACAATCTATTCCCTTCTGACGAATTTTTTGGGCAAGCTCGAGACTGGATATCATATCTTCACCTCCAAAGTTTAGCAGCAAATAAGAAATACTACTCTCTGTAGTATTCGGAAATAAATCCAATTCATTCAGCACATCATAAATTCGGTCTGCTCCAAAAGAGATACCAATACCCGAAACATCTTTAAGGCCAAACTGAGCAGTTAAATCGTCATAACGACCACCTCCGCAAATACTTCCCATTTTGACATCATCAACAGTCACCTCAAAGATAGCACCCGTGTAATAATTCAAACCACGCGCAAGCGTCATATCGAACTCTAACCTACCACGATACAGTCCTAATTCCGAAATATGGTCCAAAACCTGCTGAAGTTCATTCATTCCGGACATACCTATTTCAGAACCTTCAAGAAAATCCCACATACGTTTCATTTTCTCAGCATTACTGCCGCTAAAGGTCAATAAAGGCTGCAAAATATTGATAGCCGAAATCGGAACGTTTTTTTGTTTTAGCTCTGAAATAACACCTTGCTCACCAATTTTATCAAGTTTATCTATTGCGGTAACAATCGTAATTAGGTGATCATCAGCTCCACTTTTTTGAGCAATTCCCGAAAGAATTTTTCGGTTATTTATCTTTATAGCAAATCCCGGGAGTTTTAAACTCGTAAGAACTTCATCAAAAATCTGTATACACTCTACCTCGTAAAGTAATGAGTCGCTGCCCACAACATCAATATCACACTGTGTAAATTCTTGATATCTGCCATGCTGAGGACGATCTGACCTCCACACAGATTGAATTTGGTATCGTTTAAATGGGAAAGAGAGATCATTTTGATGTTGGGCAACGAAACGAGCAAAAGGAACCGTTAGATCATAGCGCAACGCTTTTTCGGAAATAGAATTTACGAACTGGGCAAGCCTATTATTTTTCAAAGCTTCAATATCAGCCTTTGTAACCTTTTCCCCGGAATTTAAGATCCGGAATATCAATCTATCGCCCTCGTCACCGTATTTACCCATTAAGGTTGAGGTAAGCTCAATGCTCGGAGTTTCTATGGCCTGATAGCCATATTTCCTAAAAATAGAGCGCATTACTCCAAAAATATATTCTCTTTTCTGTACATCACCAGGAAGAAAATCCCGTGTACCCTTTGAAATTCTTGGTTTTGCAGACATTATTTATTTTTTTCTTTGAGGTACATTTGATAAATCATTCCATCAGACAGACCAATTTTTGGAACTCGAATAAAATTTGACTTAAAATTAGAAATAAGTCGGGTATAAATTTCTATTGCAGGTACAATAACATCGGCGCGGTCGGGTCGCAATTGAAATTTTTTCATTCTATCACCCAAAGTTAAGGATTCTAATTGTTTCTTTAACTTGATCAATTCCGCATAGGATACTGCCTGATTCGGACCTCGAGCAAGAAGCTTGCGTGCCTTATTAATGTTTCCACCTGTACCAAACAAAATATATTTTTCATCCGAAATGGTATACGAAGCAATCCATTCGCTAATCTCAGACCAAACCGCCTCATTCAACTTACCACGAAGAATACGCAATGTTCCGACCTTAAACGATTTAGAACCAACCTTTTCTCCATCCTTGAAGATATTAATCTCTGTTGAGCCACCACCAACATCAATTACAACGAAGGGATGTCCCTTATCAAGGTCAAATAGCATGAATGTGCTGAGATTCACATTTGCTTCCTCCGAACCAGTAATAATCTTTAAATCAATACCCGTTTTACTTTTTATATCCATCACAATTTGACTTGCGTTTTCAGCTTCGCGCATGGCCGACGTGGCATAGGCTTGAACTTGACTTACCTCAAAAATATCGGTGATGATTTTAAATGCTTTCATTGTGTTTATCAGATTCAATCTCTTTTTTACATTAACTCTTCCTAAAGAAAACACGTCATCACCAAGCCTAAGTGGTATTCTAGTGTAGGATATCTTTTTAACAAAAGAACGATCATTGTCATGAACCACCTCGCCAATCAGAAGACGAGCCGCATTTGTACCGATGTCAATGGCCCCATATTTCATTGTATGCAAATTTATAAATCTATTTTATGTACAATTTATCATTGAGATGAAATGTCTTTTTCGCACCTTTGCGAAATGAAAAAAATAAACTTTTCATTCACAAACAATGAAAAACCCAAAAAAGGAAGTGTCTTAATTTCAGATCCTTTTTTGAACGACCCTTACTTTGGAAGATCCGTGGTAATTCTTTGTGAGCATAATGAAGAAGGAACATTTGGTTTTGTTCTAAATAATTTTGCGGAAATTGACTTACACAAAATTGATGAGAATTTCCCAGATATTAATGCAAAAATTGGTTTTGGAGGCCCTGTATCGAAGGATAGTCTTTTTTTTATTCACTCTCTAGGAAGTGAAATTTCCAATTCACTACAAATACAGAAAAATCTATTTTATGGAGGTGATTTTGATGAGGTGTGCGCGGTGTTAAAAACAAACCCAGAGGCGCGTAAAAAAATTCGATTCTTCATCGGATATTCAGGATGGGATCTCGAGCAGTTAGATGCTGAACTAAAGGAGAACGCATGGATTACAGTAAATAATGTAGGACATGAACTCATTCTCGATACAAAGCTCGACGACTTATGGAAGACAGCGCTCGAAATGCAACAGGGAAAATTTAAAATGATCTCAAAATTCCCAAATAATCCCAACGATAATTGAGCGGGATTTATTTTTATTTGAATCCTCTTTTCCAAAAGTCTCTATTATTCTAAAGAATTCCCTATCTTTGCACTCTCGAAATGGTCACCCTCCTTTATTTATGTGACCCTTACAAACCCTTTCAAGGAAAAAGGAGCCTTGAGATACAAATGTTAAAAGCCCTATGGCAACAACAAAAACAACGCAGGGAACTGCAGATTTCGACTGGGAAGCACTTCAGTTAGATGGCTACAGTCAAGTAGAAAGGTCAGAAATGTCTGATGTTTACGAAAAAACCTTAACATCAATTAACGAAAAAGAGGTTATCAAAGGTACTGTTGTACATCTCACCAAAAAAGAAGCAATTGTGAATATCGGGTATAAGTCCGAAGGAGTAATCGCTGCAAATGAATTCCGTTACAACCCGGACTTGAAAATAGGTGATGTAGTTGATGTTTACGTTGAATGTAGAGAAGACAAAACAGGTCAATTGATCGTTTCTCACAAAACAGCTAGAATGCACAGTGCGTGGATTCGAGTGAATGAAGTTTTAAAAACGGGAGAAGTGATTACTGGTCACGTAAAGTGCAGGACGAAAGGTGGATTGATTGTTGATGTATTCGGCATTGAAGCTTTTCTACCCGGTTCACAAATAGATGTTAAGCCTATCCGTGATTACGATGTGTATGTCGGAAAAAATATGGAATTCAAGGTTGTCAAAATAAACGAAGAATTTAGAAATGTTGTTGTTTCTCACAAAGCATTAATTGAAGCAGAGCTTGAGGAGCAAAAGAAACAAATTATTTCTGGTCTTGAAAAAGGGCAAGTTCTAGAAGGAATTGTGAAGAACATAACTTCATACGGTGTATTCATTGATTTAGGTGGTGTAGATGGATTAATTCACATTACCGATCTTTCTTGGGGACGGGTTTCTCATCCTGAGGAGATGCTAGAATTAGATTCAAAAATCAATGTTGTTATCTTAGATTTTGATGATGAAAAGAAAAGAATTGCTCTTGGATTAAAGCAACTGCAGCCGCATCCATGGGATTCTTTAGATGCTGAATTGGCAGTCGGTGATAAAGTTACCGGTAAGGTAGTTGTTATGGCTGATTATGGCGCATTTATAGAAATCGCAACCGGTGTTGAAGGATTGATTCACGTTTCTGAAATGAGCTGGTCTCAACACTTGAGATCTGCACAAGACTTTATGAAGATTGGTGATTCAGTTGAGGCTGTGGTGTTAACCTTGGATAGAGAGGAGAGAAAAATGTCTCTCGGTATCAAGCAATTGATGCCCGATCCTTGGAGTAACATTGATACAAAATATGCTGTAAATACGCAGCACACAGCGAAGGTTCGAAATTTCACAAACTTTGGCGTTTTCGTAGAATTGGAAGAAGGAGTTGATGGATTAATTCACATTTCAGATCTTTCATGGCAAAAGAAAATCAAGCACCCCTCCGAATTTTGTAAAACTGGGGAAGCGATGGAAGTGATTGTTTTAGAAATTGACCAAGAAAATAGAAGAATATCACTCGGTCATAAACAACTTGAAGAGAACCCATGGGAAGTATTTGAAGCTACTTTTGCTGAAGGGACGGTACACAATGGAACCATCATTGAGATGAAAGATAAGTCTGGTATCGTATCCTTACCATATGGCTTAGAAGGTATTTGTCCAGCTAAACATCTGAAGAAAGCAGATGGAAACAATGCCCAAATTGAGGATGTCCTTGATTTTAAAGTAATTGAGTTTAACAGAGATGCTAGAAAAATTGTTGTTTCGCACATAAGAACACACGAAGAGCAAAGTGAAACATCAAAAAGTTCAAGGCCATCGAAAAAGTCGAACACGAATAACCTCAACGCAATCAATAAAAATGCAGAGAAATCTACCCTTGGAGATTTGGATGCATTGGCTGAGTTGAAAGAAAAAATGGATAAGAAAAAATAAATCTATCTATAACGAATGTAAAAGGGGAGCATCTCCCCTTTTTTTTTGAACCTATCAATTAGGTATGTGTTGAAAAGACATTAAAACCATTTACAATTAATGGAAATTCGAATTAATTTATATTGTAAATTTGTCTTTTGCCATGAGTGAAAGTACGCTTCAAGAAACAGTTAAGGGAATATTTTCTGCCTACCTAGAAAAAAACGGACATCGTAAAACACCAGAACGTTTTGCGATTTTGGAGGAGATATATGCACATGAAGGTCACTTTGATATAGAGTCTCTTTATATTAAAATGAAGAACCATAATTATCGTGTTTCAAGAGCCACACTTTACAATACCATAGAACTGTTGCTGGCTTGTAACCTAGTGAGCAAGCACCAATTTGGTAAAAACATTGCACAATTCGAGAAGGCACATGGGTCCAAGCAACATGATCACGTAATATGTACAGATACAGGAGAGGTTATAGAGTTCTGTGACCCAAGAATCCAACAAATTAAATCTACAATAGAAGATTTATTTAATGTGAGTATACAACACCACTCACTATATTTTTACGGTACAAAAAATAAAAAAACTGAAGGATGAATTTGAATGTAACATCGAAGCCTAATTCAGTTTGTACGGTATTTCACCTTCATGGTAAAATCTTAACAGAATCTGATGCTGATAAGCTCAACGATGCTGTTTCAAATTTAGCGACATATAAGATTATTTTTTCACTGAAAGAATTAACACATATCAATTCCACCGGTATCGCTGTATTTATAAAAACAATGACCAAGTGCAGGATTGAGAATGGTGACCTACTAATTTGTGAGCCAAATAAAATGATCTCAAAACTATTTGAGATAACCAAAATGAACGATGTTTTTTCTATGTATGATTCGGAAGAGTCTGCTGTAAATTATTTTAAGTAAAATTTCATGAATGTAGATGTATTACTAGGACTTCAATGGGGTGATGAAGGTAAAGGAAAAATTGTTGACGTTTTAACACCGAAATATGACATTATAGCGAGATTTCAGGGAGGCCCTAATGCTGGACACACTCTTGAATTTGAAGGAATTAAGCATGTTTTACATACTATTCCTTCGGGAATTTTCCACCCGAAAGTAACCAACCTCGTCGGTAATGGAGTGGTAATTGACCCTGTCATTTTCAAACAAGAACTAGATAAATTAGCACCCTACAACGTTGAGTACAAATCGAGATTACTCATTTCAAAAAAAGCACATCTCATTCTACCTACCCACAAACTCCTGGATGCTGCATCAGAAATGGCGAAAGGAAAGAATAAAATTGGATCTACCCTTAAGGGAATAGGGCCGACCTACATGGATAAAACAGGTAGGAACGGCCTACGAGTTGGAGATATATTATCTCCTAACTTCTCAAAAAAGTACGAGGCTTTAGTGGCAAAACATAAAAATATATTAAGCCATTACAAGGACTTCACTTATTCATTAGAAGAGCTTGAGGCTCCTTGGTTTGAAGGAATCAAGGCAATGAAAGATTTAGAATTTGTGGATAGTGAAATCTTTATAGACAATGCGATAAAACAAGGGAAGAAAGTTTTAGCAGAAGGCGCGCAAGGAACGATGCTAGATATCGATTTCGGTACATACCCCTACGTTACTTCTTCAAATACCATTACCGCAGGAACATGCACGGGACTCGGTGTCCCACCCACCAAAATTGGTAAAGTAATTGGTATTTTTAAAGCGTATTGTACCAGAGTCGGAAGTGGACCCTTCCCTACTGAATTGTTCGACAAGGATGGAGAAGACATAGGTCGAGAGGGACATGAATTCGGAGCGACAACAGGAAGGCCACGCAGGTGTGGTTGGATTGATATCGTACAATTGCGTTATTCTATTATGATCAATGGCGTAACAGAACTTTGTATGATGAAAGGTGATGTACTCAGTATTTTTAGTCACATTAAAGCGTGTACGAAATATATTATTGATGGAAAAGAAGTAGCTCATTTTCCTTTTGACATCAATGACAGCGAAATTACTCCCGTTTATGAAAACATTCCTGGATGGGAAGCTGACTTGACACAACTTGAATCATTTCAGGAGGCACCTGACCAGTTTAAATCCTACGTAAAATATCTTGAAAAGCAATTAAATGTTCCAATTCGCGTTGTATCAGTTGGACCTGACAGAAAACAAACGCTAGCAAATGTATAATGACTTTTAAAAAGCGGACATTCTATAATGCGCTTTTAATAAGCGCATTTTTTTTGAGCAATCAACTCATGGCCCAAGGAGATGTACTTAAATTACTTCCAGGATCGAAAAAAGCCAACTACTTTGAAGAAAATGACCTATTAAAGTTAGAGGGTGATGTCAATTTTGAGTATCAGAAAAATACCATGTTTTGCGACAGCGCTTATTATTTTGAAAAAAAACAAATAATTCGTGCCTATGGAAATGTCCATATTATTAAAGACCAGCTAAATATTTTTTGTGACTCTGCATTTTTTAATGGACAAACCAATACATCTAAATTGTGGGGACGAGTAAAGATGAGAGATGGTGACTACAAACTAACAACGGATAGTATTGAGTATGACTCTTCATCCGGACGTGCCACATATCGAAACCACGGACTGATTCAAAAAATAAATTCCAAGGAACGAATTACAAGTAAAACAGGTTACTTCTATCCAGATACAAAAAACTATCACTTTCAAGATAGCGTGAAATACATAAATGAGTCTTTGACCATGACAACCGATACGCTAAAGTTCGATTATACAGCTCAGAAAAGTTATTTCTTCGGCAAAACAAAAATCGAAAAAGATAGTATCGATATTATTTCGTCCTTCGGTTGGTTCCAATCAAAAAGTAATATTGGTTATTTGCATGGTGATGCAATGTTCAAAGACCCAGAGAAAATTCTATTTGCCGATACAATTTTCTACAACGATAGTATACAAAAAATTGAAGCAAAGCAAAACGTTCATTTCACTGAAGAAAAGAACAACATTCGTATTCAATCAAATTACCTTTTAAAAGACGAGGCGAAAGACGAAACCTTTGTCTCGGATTGTGTTTTGGCAGAACTTATTCAAGAAGGAGATACCATTTATATTCATAGTGATACATTGCGAGTTGTCCCTGATACATCGGTTGATAAGAAAAAAATATTTGCTTATCATGGGGTGCGTATTTTTAACACACAAATACAAGCAAGCTGTGATTCCCTATCCTTTGTTGAACTTTCAGACCTAATGACACTCTATGATTACCCAATTATATGGTCCGAAAATGCAGAACTTAAAGGAGATTCCATGCAAATTCATTTAAAAGACTCCTTAATTGAGCATATTGACATTTACGACAATTCATCGGTTTTAATGGAGCTTGACTCCGGAAGCTTTTATAATCAAATATCAGGTAAAGACATCAAAGCATTCATGGAAAAAGGGAAGCTGGTTCAAACCGATGTTATTGGATCCGCCACAAGTATATATTATCCAGAAGATGAAGAACGTTCAGATAGCGTACTCACCATCAAAAGAATGGGCTTAAATAAGTTGGAGGCCTCAACATTGACAGTGCATCTCGATAGTGGAGAAGTAAAAGGCATCACTTATCGCACGCAACCTTCAGGCACATTTTATCCAATCGATCAAATCAATGAAAAACATAAGTGGATTAAAAATTTCAAGTGGAATCCGATGTTAAGGCCGAAGGACTTCTCTTCTTTGGATAATTAAATAGCGTTAATTAAGCTCATTATCCTCCTCATCCCAGCGCACTACCCTTTTCACACCTTCTACTTGCTCAAACTCTCTAGTCAACTGCTCGAGATGTCCAGTATCATACACAAGAACCTTAATATGACCTTCAAATACACCGTCATTCGTATCAAAGGAGATACTTTTCATATTTATATTGATTTGATTAGAGATTATCTCCGTGATTCTATTGACCAATCCAAATTGATCAATACCAATAATTTTAATTGCCGCTATTCGCTCTACCATATCGTCAGACTTCCACCTTGCCTTTATGCATCGGTATGCCATTTTTGACATCATATTTACTGCATTTGGACAACTGAAACGATGTATTTTAATTCCAGAAGAAACGGTAATAAAGCCAAATACCTGGTCCCCAGGAATCGGGTTACAGCATTTCGCCATTTGATACTCAAATCCTTGAAAGTCATCACCGATTCGCAAAGTGGCTTTCTTTGGATCCATGGTAACAAACTCAGATTCATAATCACGTACACTCTTCTTTTTGCGCGTGGAAGGCCTCCTCTCAATTTTAAACACCCCATTGACTTGATCGATCTCGCGAAGCTTACTTAAATCAATCTTTCCTTTAGCAACTCTAAAGTAAAGCTCAGTAATCGTGGGAACTCCAAAGTGTTTTTCTAAAAACATCAGATTTTCAGAACCCATCCGTAAATTAAATTGTTTGAACTTACGTTCGATAATTTCCTTGCCATCCTGCGCAATTAAATTACGCTCCTCGTTAAGTGAAGATTTAATTTTTGACTTCGCACGGGCGGTAACTACAAATCGGAGCCATTCGTCCTTTGGCCGCTGCTTTGAGGAGGTGATGATTTCGAGCTGGTCTCCATTCTGTAGCTCATATGACAGAGGCATCAATCTATTGTTCACCTTGGCTCCAATACAAGAAGCACCAATATCAGTATGTATGTCATAGGCAAAATCAAGAATGGTTGATCCTGTTGGCAATACCCTTAGTTCACCTTTCGGGGTGAATACATATATCTCCTCATTGAATAAGTTTAATTTAAAATCATTAACAAAATCAATCGCATCTGAATCTGAGGACTCTAAAAGATCCCTAATCTCACTAATCCAACGGTCAAGCTTGTTCTCTTCATTTTCCGCTTCTTTATACCTGAAATGGGCAGCTAAACCTCTTTCAGCAATTTCATCCATGCGTTTCGAACGAATTTGTACCTCCACCCATTTACCTTGCGGAGACATCACTGTTGTATGTAGAGATTCATAGCCATTTGCACGAGGAGTCGATATCCAGTCCCGAAGTCTTTCAGGACTCGGTTGATAGAAATCAGTAACAATACTGTATATTCTCCAACAATCTGGTTTTTCAAGCTCTGCTGGGGTATCTACAATGATTCGAATCGCAAAAACATCAAATATTTCTTCGAACGGAATGTCTTTGGAATTCATTTTTTTCCAGATGGAAGAAATTGATTTTGTTCTTGCTTTAATTTTAAAAACGTATCCCTCATGCGCTAAAGCTTCTTTAACGGGTGAAATGAATCTACGAATGAACCTTGTACGAACTTCTTTCGTTTTAGCCAGTTTCTCTTCAATATCAAGATAAGCTTCAGATTCACAATATTTCATGGAAAGATCTTCCAATTCAGTTTTTACAGAATATAAACCGAGTCGGTGCGCCAGTGGAGCATAAAGAAACTTTGTTTCAGAAGCGATCTTCAATTGCTTATCTGACTTCATGCTTCCCAAGGTCCGCATATTGTGAAGGCGGTCAGAGAGTTTGATTAGTACAACTCTGAAGTCCTCAGAGATTGTCAAAATCATTTTACGGAAATTTTCAGCTTGAATCGATGCATTTTCATCAAATACATCAGGAATCTTGGTCAAACCGGCAATAATCAAGCGGACCTTTGCACCAAAAATATCCTCAATATCTTCCAATGTAATATGAGTATCTTCGACCGTATCGTGCAGCAATGCACAGATAACAGATATCGGCCCAAGCCCCATCTCTTCAGCACAAATTCTTGCAACTGCGATGGGATGATATATGTATGGCTCTCCCGACTTTCTTCGCATTTCTTTGTGCGCATCTAATGCGACATCGAAAGCCTTGCGAATCAACTTCGTTTCCTCTTTATTCCGATCCTTTAAGGCACGCATTAAACCTCTGAACGCATTCAATATTTCCTTGCGTTCCTGCTCTAGGTTGAGTAAAGATTCAGAGGTTGCTGTATTCATTTATTTAGAAGGTAACAATTTTGAGGCCACTTCTCCAAATCCTAAACGAACTTTATCATTTTTACAAAACCCTCTCATTATCACCGTATCTCCATCCTGGATGAATTTTCGTTCAGTTCCATCGGACATTGGAACAGGCTTTGTCCCTTTCCAAGCGAGCTCAAGCATTGAACCATAAGAATCTGGAGTTGGGCCTGAAATCGTTCCTGACCCCAGTAAATCGCCCCCTCTGACGTTACAACCATTTACGGTATGATGCGCCAGCTGCTGTGCCATGTTCCAATACATGTACTTAAAATTGGAGTTACATACGATGGTTTCGTCACTTGATTCAGGGGTAATTGATACCTGTAAATGTATATCGTAAGATTTTTTTCCTTCAAATTTCAAGTAATCCAGTACTTCAGGTTCTTGGTTCGGTGTATCTACACAGAAAGGTTGCAATGCATCTAGGCTCACTACCCAGGAAGAAATAGACGATGCGAAGTTTTTTGCCAAAAATGGCCCCAAAGGAACATATTCCCATTTCTGTATGTCACGAGCCGACCAATCATTAAAAAGTACCATTCCAAAGATGTAATCCTCTGCCTCCGCAGTAGTAATTGACTCCCCTAATGGTTTTCCGTCAAAAGTCACAAATGCCATCTCAAGCTCAAAATCAATCATTTTAGAAGGCCCAAATACCGGCCCTTGATCTTCATTAGGTTTGGTTTGTCCTTTTGGTCTGTATATGTTTTGCCCCGATGGAATCACAGAAGATGAACGTCCGTGATACCCAACGGGAATATGCAACCAATTTGGCAATAAAGCATTGTTTGGATCTCTGAACATTGTACCTACATTGGTCGCATGCTCTCGACTTGAATAGAAATCAGTGTAATCCCCAATTTCAATTGGCATGAGTACTTCAGCGAAGGCCTCGTCAATTAATACCTGCTCAACGTGATGTGCATTATTTTGCAACTCAGTATTTTCCTTATTCAAAAGATCGGAGATACGGTCTCGTAATCGTCGGGTGGCTAATTTCCCTTTTTTCATTAAACGATTCAAAACTGATGTATCGAATTCGTCCAGCGTAAACGGAAGATTGTCAAGATAGCCTAAAACGTGAAGGGTTTTTAAATCCAAAATTGAATCTCCTATTCGCACACCGACACGAGGTTCGAGCGAATCTGTTTTAAAAATACCCAAAGGAAGATTCTGAATAGGAAAATCGGAATCTTTTGGAACTGCTACCCATGACTCTAAATTTGGATTATTTGCTCTTATCATAGTACTCAACTTAATTATTAAACGTTAAATCTAAAATGCATAATGTCGCCATCCTGCACAATATATTCTTTACCTTCTACCTTAAATTTACCCGACTCTTTCACCGCCTGCTCTGAACCCAATGATGTAAAATCATCATACTTCATCACTTCGGCCCTAATAAAACCTTTTTCGAAATCAGTATGAATGACACCTGCGGCTTGTGGTGCGGACATACCTTCTTTAATTGTCCAAGCCCGAACCTCTTTTTCTCCAGCAGTGAAGTAAGTTTGCAAATTTAATAAGGCATAGGCCGAACGAATCAACCTGTTGACTCCTGGTTCTTCGAGGTTCAATTCATCCAAAAACATTTGTCGCTCCTCGTAGGTTTCAAGCTCAGTGATGTCGGCCTCAATTTTTGCTCCAATCACTAATACCTCAGCACCTTCATCTTGAACAGCAGAACGGACCGCGTCAACAAAATGATTACCACTCTGCACCGAAGCCTCATCCACGTTACAAACATACATCACAGGCTTTGCGGTTATCA
>CAJWAO010000057.1 GCA_913020765.1 uncultured Flavobacteriales bacterium
TAAGAATGATTTTATTGAGCTCCTCTGTGATTCTCTCTCGTGAGATTATTTTAATGCGCTCAGATTGTTCCTTTATTGATCGAAGACAAACTATATCCAGTTTAAAAGAGAGTCGTGTTGCAAAACGAATTGCCCTAAGCATTCTCAGGGGATCATCTTGAAATGTGGTAGCCGGATCTAAGGGTGTTCTAATAAGCCCTTCTTTAAGGTCATCTATTCCATTAAATGGATCGATCAACGTGCCCAATTTTTCAGGATGAAGATCGATGGCCAATGCATTAATTGTAAAATCACGTCTATATTGATCCTCTTTCAGTGTCCCAGGGGTGACGGTTGGATTCCTTGAATCTTCGGAATATGATTCCTTTCGGGCTCCGACAAACTCGACGTCGATATCCTTATATTTAAAATGTGCAGTACCGTAATTTTTAAAAACTGCGACCTTTTTCACCCTTAATGTTTTGGCAACTTTTTGAGCAAAACGAGTACCGTCGCCTTGAACAACAATATCAATATCTTTAGAGGTATTACCAAGTATCAGGTCACGGACAAATCCACCGATTACAAATGCCTTTTCTTTCGAGTTAGAGAGCTCTTTAGAAATAACCTTAAAAACAGGATGTGTTAAATGCGAAGCGAAGTTTTGTTCCATGAGTCCATGCAAAAGTAAATAAACTTAGGACAGAATGTAGCTCGAATGCTTTTTAGGAATCAATCTTCGTCTGAGTCAAAGGAGAAAAGACCTCCTTCTATTGGTTCGTCATCTTCGAAGTAGTTAAAGTGTTTGCCACTTTTCTTGTGCGCAGCCATTTTTTTGGCTTTTTTTCCACCTCCTCCTTGATCAGGGTCAAAATTCTTGGACGTTTTCCCCTTGAATGATTTTTTTCTTGACTCATTTTTGAATTCTTCGGGAGGCATTAAGGTCGGCTCTGTTGTGGTATTGTGGTCATTATTTGACGCAGGCCTTGTATTTGAAGTACGTGTCTCTCTGCTCTGGTTTCCTGCTGGTCGAGAGCGATCATTTCTATTTTCTGCAACCTTTACAGCGATTCGGCGTCTATTGATTTCGAATCCATCGAGGGCTTCAATGGCTTTTGCGGCTTCATCGTCGTTTGACATTTCAACAAAAGCAAAACCTCTAGGCTTACCTGTTTCTCTATCCATTGGAAGGTGGGCTTTACTCACCTCACCATATTGTGCGAACAATTCAAATAACTGTTCTTTAGATACACCAAAATCTAATTTGGCAACAAAAATACTGGTCATAAAAGATTAATCAATTCTAACTTTTTCAACTTAATTAGGACCCGAAATTAGAACAAATATTTTAAATATTTGAAAATTATTTCTGACAAGAACTTAATTTATAAAAGCCTTAAAAACTTGAAAAGTAACATAGTTCTTACCAATATACATGTTTTTATTTATTTTTCCGAACCTCGGGTCTAACCGGTTCGTATAAAACATTCATGTATTCTTTTAGATTTTTTTAATCCTCCAATGATTATGTTTTAATCTAAAAAATTTGAGATTAGCTTACGTAAGGTATCCCCATCGCTGATTGAGCAACTTATGTACATCTAAAATTATTTTTCAAATGGCGCATGACTTCATATTATATTTACCTTTGCTGCGATTATGAGACTTTTAAAAAGAATTCCTCACGAAAGATATTTGATTGAGCTTCATCAATATAACCAAAAGATAATTTTGAAAATAGCCATAGATCAATACGAGCAATCCTTTAAACTCCCAGAATCAGAGCACGGTGTAAGCGACTTAGAAAGGCTGTTGAGTTCTACGGATTTCTTAAAGACCTGTCTCCAACGTTTTATTTCAATGAGAGAAGACTTTACAACTTCTTTTAAATCTATTCAAAATGAAAATTAGTCTATATATTCTTTCTTTGAGTCTGATCATTTTATCATGTTCAAATAAAGCAGAAAAAGAAACCCAGCCTGAACAACCTATACCTGTGACCACTGTTGAAAAGGATACAAGTGGTTTGGTAATTGCATTTTACTTTAACGATAGTCTAAAGGAAGGGTTTACGTATTATAAAAATATTGATGAAGACGTTAGTAGAAAAAATCTTGCATTTCAAACTGAGCTAAAACGAAGGACAGCTGAGCTTGAAAATTTTGTCTCCAAAAAAGGTGCAGAGGCGCAACAGGGACTTCTATCGGAAAATGAAATCATGAAAATTCAGCAAAAAGCGCAACGAATGGAGGCTGAGTTAATGGAATATCAGCAGAAGGAAGGTGCTAAATTAGAAGCTGAAGTGATGCGCAAACTAACTGACATTAACAATAAGGTCATTTCTTTCGGCAAAATATTCAGTGAAGCCAATGGAATCGATCTTTTGATGGGATATGCGGATGGTGGTCAAATTAATTATGCAAATCCAAGTATGAATGTTACGGGTGCTTTCATAGACTTTTTAAACAAGGAGCAGAAACAAATCGAAGAGGATCTATAAACTATGTTGGTTGCCCAAAAAAAACAGCAGGAAAATATTGCTGAGTATGTTTTGTATCTTTTTCAGATTGAGGATGTTGTCCGGTCATTGAATTTTGATATTGATCAAATTATGAAATCATTTGTGAAACCCAATCTTCTCGATGCTTCATTTGAAGCTCAATATAGAGTCTGGTATACTGATATTATAGAGGAGATGAAGCGTTCCGGTCTTGAAAAAAAAGGTCACCTAGACCGAGTGATGGAAGTAATGAAGGAGCTTTTATTTTTGCACAATACGCTACTCTCAATTCAAGGACAAACCAAATATAAGCAGCTCTGTTCCGAAGCTAGCTCATTTATGACTGAGTTCAGGGAAAAGGCATCTATGAAGAATCACCATGATGTTGAGATATTGATTCATGCCATGCATATGAAGCTACAGTTTCGTTTGCGAAAAAAGGAAATAACCCAAGAAACAGAGGAGGCATTAGATGCAATGCGTATACAGCTAGCTTTTCTTGTTCGGGAATATCATAAAATGAAATCAGGAGATTATTCGGCTATGCAAAACTAGGATAATCGGGAAAGTCCTCGATAACGGACAGTCCATTTTTTTCTTTTTTGAAGATGATATGCTCAATTCCATTGCTTAGAACCAAAAATCGCGATTGAAGTCCTTTGTAATAAATCAAAGATTGTTCAAAAACTGCCTTTGTAATTGAGATGCTTGGCGCTTTGCATTCAAGAAGTAGAAAACATTCATGATTTGGCATAAACGAGGCTAAATCCCACCGTTTCTCCATTGTTCCGTATTGAATTTTTTTCTCAACGGTTAAAAGTCCTTTTGGATAAGAGCGTTGATTTAAGAAATAGGAAATAAAGTGTTGACGGACCCATTCCTCAGGAGTTAAAATAACCTTCTTTTTGCGGACAAGACAGCGCACAAACAACTGTTCGCCCTTTCTGGAGATATCTAGATCTGTTTTCGGAAGATTTAGTGGTACAATAGGAGACATTAAATACCGGGTAGAATAAGATTGATGTCTTTATATTTCAAATCAAATACTTTCCCGAGAACCTCATTTGTTAGAATACCTTTATAAATATATACGCCGTTTCTAAATCCTCGGTTTGAGCGAATCAGCTCAACGACTCCACCGCAATCTCCCATTTCTAAAAGTAGCGGCGAAAAGATATTGGAAATGGCGAAAGATGCTGTTCTTGAGACTCTTGATGCAATATTGGGCACGCAATAATGTGTAACCCCATGTTTAACAAAGGTAGGATCGTCGTGGTTGGTTATTCGCGAGGTTTCAAAGCACCCTCCCTGGTCAATACTAACATCAACAATTACAGATCCTGATTTCATGTCCTGAATCATCATTTCCGTTACAACACATGGTGTTTTTCCAACATTTGAGCGCAAAGCACCAATGACAATATCTGCACGTTTTATTGCTTTCGCTAAAACTTTTGGCTGGATTATAGAGGTATACACTCTTTTACCGATATCACTCTGAAGGCGCCTGAGCTTTGAAAGTCTGTTATCAAAAACTTTGACAGAAGCACCAAGCCCAAGAGCGGCTCTAGTAGCAAATTCACCCACAGTTCCTGCTCCTAGGATAACAACCTCAGTAGGCTGAACACCCGCAATTCCTCCGAGCATCATACCTTTCCCGGAGGAGAAGGATGAGATTAATTCTCCGGCGATCAAAATACTTGTATTCCCCGCGATTTCTCCAACTGTTCTTACCAAAGCGAAAACGCCATCTTCATCTCTAATATAGTCCCAAGCAATTGCTGTGATTTTTTTTCGAATCAATTTGGTAAGTACTTCTTTGGGTTGGATGGAGATTTGAAGTGCAGAAATTAAGGTTTGTCCTCCCGGCATTAAATCCACCTCTTCATCGGATGGTGGTGTTACTTTGAATACGATGTTACATTCATAAATTTCAGTGGGACTTTGACATATTTCAGCTCCAGCTTCACTGTACTCGCGGTCACTAAAATTTGCGCCAATGCCTGCTTTTGTTTCTATTTTTACACGATGGCCATTTGCAACGAGTAGCGATACAGTTTCAGGAACTAAGGCAACGCGCCTTTCCTGAAAAGAGGTCTCTTTGGGAATTCCTATATTGAGGCTACCTTTCTTTCGAGCAACCTCCAACATTTCCTCCTGTGGGAGAAGGTTTCCTTTTTGAATAAGCTTTTTTAGTAATTCGGGATCAGTATTCATAGGCTATGTCAATCGTTCGAGTATCATCTGATTCATGATGGATCGTAATCCAAACTGTTTCTTCGGGAAGAAATTGCACGACCTTCTCAGGCCACTCTATAAAGATAGTTTTTTTTTCGTGGAATAATTCTTCCAAACCTAGATCAAACGCCTCAAAATCGTTCTTTATCCGATAGCAATCTAGATGAAAGTACTCCTTACCAGTATTTTCATTACAGTATTGATTTACAATTGCATAAGTCGGAGAGCCTTGAAGATCTTTCACGCCAATGGCACTTAAAAGAGATTGTATGAGGGTTGTTTTTCCCGAGCCCATTTCTCCTCTGAAAGCAAAACATTTGGGGGCATCGAATTGCGCTACATGCTCAATTGCGAATGCTTTAAGCGCCTCAAGATTTTCGATTTTATAGTGCTTCATTCTTTGATTCCTTCAAATGCTTTTTCACCATGTTCACTCCAAATTTTTAACGATAGTGCAGAACCATCAAATTGGGCATAGGTCGAAAAGTTTAACCATTCTCCGAGGTTTAAGTATCTGGCTTTTTTGACAGAGAGGTCCATCGGTAAGTGACGATGTCCAAAAATAAAATAATCTATAGGGTCTTTGGCGAGTTTAGATTTACTATACTGGTAAAGCCATTCATCTTCTTTATTCGTATACTTAATATCCTTTGTTCCGGTATGAATTCTGCTTTTATTCGAAAAGTATTGTGCCATTGAAATCCCCATTCGAGGGTGTAGACAGGAAAAAAGGAATTGACAAAGCCCATTCCTGAAAACTTTTTTAATGAATTTGTAGCCATAATCTCCCGGGCCGAGACCATCGCCGTGAGCTATGAAAAATCGGTTCCCATTGACCTTGAGCTCCAATTCATCTGAAACCATCGTGACACCTAGCTCTTTCGTGAAATATTCTTTCATCCACATATCGTGATTACCCAGAAAGAAGTAGATTTTTATACCGCGATCCGCAAGTGCTGCAATTTTGCCTTGCAATCTTACGAAGCCTTTTGGAATAACCTGTTTGTATTCAAACCAAAAATCAAATAGATCTCCCACGAGGAAAATAGCTTTTGCATCTTTTTCAATATGATTCAGCCAATCAATAATTTTAAGTTCTCTATCCCTACTTAATTCGGCGGTCGGTGCGCCAAGATGGAAATCTGAGGCAAAATATATTTTTTGGTCAGGATGTAAATTGAGTTCCTCCAATTATTTGAATATTTTTTCTAATTCTGACTCCAGAGCCGAACCGCGAAGATTGGTTTGAATTATTTTCCCTTCAGCGTCTATAAGAACTGTAAAGGGAACGCTGCCTACCTGATATAAACGGGAGACCTTGCTCTGCCACCCTCCGAGGTCACTTACATGATTTGGCCAGGTCAATTGATCCGCCTCAATAGCGGCTTTCCATTTTGCAAGATCTTTATCCAATGAGACACTCATAATCGTGAAGCCTCTGTCCTTATATTGATTATACGTTTTTACAACATTTGGATTCTCTCTTCTGCATGGTCCACACCACGAGGCCCAAAAATCTATAAGGACGACTTTTCCTCTGAGGTCTGAAAGCTTGAGCATTGTTTTTCTATCGACCATCAATTCTTCAAAGTCAGGTGCAGTCTTTCCGATTCCTAAAGGCTTATTTTTTTCTTTTTCAGCCATAATTTTCTCAAAATTTTCTTTGTATCTCTGAACAGTTAGGCTACCTGGGAATGATTTTTGAAGTTGTTGAATGATCGAAGCATAGGTTTTTGGGTCTTGTTCTAAATTAATAGCGCTCAGTGCAATTACAAGGGCAGCAGAATTTGAGTTGCTTCCAATAAAGACTTTGAGCTTATTTTGAAAAGAGTAATATTCCTTTTGCATATATTGGTTAATTGATTCAGACTGACTGGGATCTTTTTTTACTGCTGCAATTGCCGAATCATTTTTTAATTGAAATCTCTCGATTTCTTTGATAAATGTATTCATTGAAGCAGATTCATCAGAATTCAAAATATTACAGAATTCATTGAGCCTTTTACCATCGCCATAAATTTTAATATCTGATTGATTACGACAGACTATGTGAACATTTGAATTTTCAAGTCGGAGCAAATAATAATCTTCTCGCGGAAGTGTCAATTCGGCATTGAATTTGCCTTCTTTATCCATTACAATCGTATCAAAATCTTTGATTCTATTGTTATCATACATTTGAGACACAAACAAGGTATCTGTAGGTGCTCCAAAAATGGAACCTGATAGTTTCACACTCGCTGTCTGTCCAAAACTTATTTGAGTAATAGCGAGCATGATAAAAAGGAGTTTACATTTCATGGTTAAAAGTTAAAAATATTTTGCATGCGTTCTTCTAAGCTCGGCCCCCTTAGATTCACACCAATAATTCGGCCTTTGGGATTTACCAAAACAGTAAAAGGAATTCCTTCTATACGATACAGTGGAACGACAGCTGATTTCCATCCTTTTAAATCGCTTACATGATAAGGCCAAGATAGATTGTCCTTTTCAATCGCCGTTTTCCATCTCGTCATGTCTTCATCCAAAGAAACAGATAAAATTGTGAAGTTTTGGTTTTTGTACTTTTTATAAAGTGCCACTACTTTGGGGTTTTCTTTCCTGCATGGTCCACACCAAGATGCCCAAAAATCAATCAGCACATATTTTCCTCTTAGGTCGGATAAGCTTATTGTTCCGCCATCAATGGTTGAAGATTCAAAATCAGGGGCCTCATAAAAACCATTATTCAGCATGTACGTTTGCATTAGTTCAAAGTTTCTAACGAAATTCTGAGTAGCTTCCGATTTTGGGTCCATTTGATAAAAAGCTTCCGCCACTCTACCAAATATTTGAATTCGCTCCTCATTCCATTGGTCTTCGGAGTTCATGATATGATTAGAAAGGATTACATTGAAAGGGCTTGAAGGCGTTGCTTTCATTCTTTGGGCAGCAAAGTTAGAAAGCGCAATCGGGTTTTGTTTGGCTCTAATTGATTGATAGGCCTCAAGATCTTTAGACCACATAACCCCATCAACTGATATGGATTCATGAATAGAATCTTTTTGTGCCTCAATTGTTATATCGTCTCCAGGGGAAAGTGTGAGTTCAATCGAGTCTACGCTCTCTCCGTATATTTTTAGCATAAAATAACCTAATCCGGGAATTGAGGTATTCATTTCAAAATGTCCATTACCGTCAAGACTGTCCGAGGACAATTCAATGTTCTTTCCCTTAGATTGCATTAAAGGAGCCTCTAAGGTTATTTTCATGTTTGAGGCCTGTCTGATTTGTCCAGAGATTAAAACGTTATTTGCTGAATATGAGCTTATTATATCATCGGATTGAACTTCAAAGTTAGGTTCATCATATTCTTGGGTGCATGAACCCAAAATACTTAAAGCGATGAGTATCGAGGTCATTGATTTATGCATCGTTTAATTTCTTTCTAAGGAGAGAGTTGGCTAATTTAGGGTCTGCTTTTCCTTTGGATACTCGCATCAGTTGTCCCATAAAGAAACCGATGAGCTGCTGTTCACCATTTTTGAATCTCTCTACTTCTGATGGGTTATCTAGGATAACTTTCTCAATGAATCCGATCAATCCGTCTTCGTCAGAAACTTGGATGAGGTTCATCCTCTCTGCAATTTGCTTGGCACTTTCATGCGAACCCAGCATTTCAGGAAATATTTTTTGTGATGCTATGGTGCTGGATATTTGGCCTTCATCGATTAGCCCTATTAGGCCTGCTAAGGCTTCAGCTTCTATTGGGAGGTCTTGAATTTCGACTCCATTTTCATTGAGGTAAGATTTTACAGAACCCATTATCCAATTGGCTGCTGCTTTGTAGTTTTTTGTATGCGTAATCAGCTGCTCAAAGAACAAGGCGATTTCTTTTGATTCTGTTAGATTTAGCGCATCGTAATCAGAAAGTTTCAACTCAGCTACATATTTATTGTAGAGATAATCGGGTAGAGGAGGCATGTCTGCCTTGACCCTCTGGATTTGATTCTCGTCCAAATGTAAAGGTTGTAAGTCTGGTTCTGGGAAATACCTATAATCGTTTGCTGCCTCTTTGGATCTCATGGAAATAGTACTGCCATTTAAGGCATCAAAACCGCGCGTTTCTTGAAAAAGTTCACCACCCGTTTCGAGCACCTCGATTTGTCTTTCTATTTCAAATTCAATTGCCTTTTGTACATTACGAATGGAATTCATGTTTTTAACCTCAACTTTCGTCCCTAGCTCCGATGAACCATTCAATCTAACCGAAATATTTGCATCACAGCGCAGTGAGCCCTCTTCCATATTTCCATCACAAATTTCGAGGTACCTCACCAGCTTTCTGATTTCAATCAAATATTGATATGCTTGTTGAGAACTACGCATATCGGGTTCAGTAACAATTTCTAATAAGGGTGTTCCGGCTCGATTCAAATCCACTAAGGTGTCATATACGTCAACATCGTGAATACTTTTTCCTGCATCCTCTTCCATGTGAATTCTTGTAATCCCAATTCTTATTGGAGGACCTTCTCCTTGTTTTAAGTCCATAAATCCATTTGTACAAATTGGTGTTTTATCCTGTGTGATTTGATAACCTTTTGGTAAGTCGGGATAGAAGTAGTTTTTTCTTGCAAAGTATTGGTGTTCGGCGATTTTACAATTCAGCGCAAGCCCCAGTTTTATGGCAAATTCAATGGATCTTTTGTTCATCACTGGGAGTGTTCCTGGATGACCTAAGGTGATTGGGCTGGTATGCGTATTGGGCGCAGCTCCATATGCATTGATGTCAGAAGAATATGCCTTGGTATTTGTTAATAGCTGCGCATGAACCTCAAGTCCAATAACTGCCTCATATTTATCTTTTTGCTCTTTGGTCATTTTAGATACTTGAAATCAATTCTTTCATTATGAGTGTCATCTTAGGTTCTTGTTTTGCTGCCACTTGAATAACTTCTTGGTGTGTTACCTTTTGGATTTTACCTGGCACTCCCAAATCTGTAATAATGGAAATGGCAAAACAAGGGATATCCATATGTCTTGCCACGATTACCTCCGGAACAGTTGACATGCCAACGGCATCAGCCCCAATCGAATGAACATATCGATATTCAGCTGGTGTTTCGAGCGTCGGCCCAGTCAGACCCGCATAAACTCCTTGCGAAATTTTGATATTGTGTTTTGAGGCAATTTCTTTGGCCTTCTCGATGAGCAGATGACTGTATGGCTCACTCATATCAGGAAACCTCGGCCCTAATTCTTCATAGTTTTTTCCAATTAATGGGTTTCCTGGAAATAAATCAATATGGTCATTTAAAATCATTATTTCACCGATTTCAAAAGCTTTATTAACGCCTCCCGAAGCATTGCTCACAAATAAATTTTTTATACCAAGAAACTTCATCACCCGAACCGGGAAAGTTACCTCCTGAAGAGAATACCCCTCATAATAGTGGAATCGGCCTTGCATGGCCACGACGGATTTGCCGCCTAAATTCCCGAATATTAACTTACCTGAGTGTCCTTTAACGGTTGAAACCGGAAAATGAGGAATGTCCCCGTATGCTATTTCATGTTGGATTTCTATTTCTTTCACAAGCCCGCCTAGACCAGTTCCTAAAATGATTCCTACGGTTGGTTTAAGTTCCGTAATATCTTGAATATAGCTTGCTGCTGCTTTAAACTTTTCTAACATGTTTTTTAATTAACGATTCAAACTGAACTTCATCTTGCATGCTTATACCGATAGGTTGGTAGTACCATGCGGCCCCTTTATTTGCAATTAGCACGTCGAATTTAGCAAGCCGCACTTTATCTTTTTCGGTAGTCAGAATAATCGAATCTTTGGGGTCAAAGGTATCAAATTTTTCATGGATTTTTTCAATGTCTTTCTCCGTATATGCATGATGATCTGGAAACGAAATCGACTGAATTTTATATTTGTCTTTTAAATGATTGATGAGATGGCTTGGGTCTACAATTCCTGTAACCAGTAAAATGTTTTTGATGCTATGCACCTGCTGTCCAATTGGAATCATTTGACTGTATTTGATATGACTGAAAAATATCGGTACGTCAAACGTTGCGAGCTTATTTTTTATCTTGACGTGCTCTACATCTGTAAGTGATTTAGGACATTTTGTAACAACAATACAATCTGCTCGATGCGCATTTTTGCGAGGCTCTCGCAACCTTCCTGCAGGTAAAACAAGGTCTTTGTAGAAAGGGTCTCCAAACGGAGTTGTTAAAATATTCAGAGATGTTTTTATTTTTCTGTGCTGAAAAATGTCATCAAAGATGATAGTGCTATTCGGATTAGCAGCTCTAATTTTATCGCTTCCGAGAATTCGGTTTTCGCATACAAAAACCTTTACCTTATCTCCAAATCTTTGCTTGAACATAAGTGGCTCATCACCAACGTTTTGGCTCAAGCTATTTTCATTTACTGCCCGAAATCCTCTCGTCTGTCTACCATATCCTCTGCTAAGTAGCGCCGGGCTCCCTTGATGGCGTATCACTAATTCAGCAATGTAGACACATAAGGGGCTTTTTCCCGTGCCGCCCATTGAAAGGTTTCCAACCCCAATTCCGTGCTCAATGTTTTTGGATGAAAAGAACTTTAAGTCGAAAAAAACATTCCTGATCGAAACGACAGTTGCATAAATCCAAGAAATCGGAAGTAAAATAAACCTCATAATCAGCGCTGATTATTTAATCAACGTGGTAATCTGAAAATTCTTGTTCTTCGGCGTAGTAAAAAATTCTAACTTGAGCCGTATCGTTTAGGAAATCAATTTTTCCAATCTCGAAACGATTGATCGATAAACCTGTTCTAGATTCAATATCGTTTTTCATTTCTGAGCTCTTGTCTGGCGTGATGAGGTCTATGCGTTCATAATTAATGGTTTTCCTTGTTTCATGTTTCATGAGCCACAAAAATTCCAAAATGTATGTGAGCACAACCATAAAGATGTTGATTAAGGCCATCTCCGCAACACTGAGCTGGTTTGATGCAAGAGCATTTACAACGCTCAATCCGATGATTAAGAAGAGGTATGTCATCTCTTTGATCTCAATGGCGTCCGTTCGGTAGCGAATAATACCAAATATTGCAAAGAGTCCAAGCCCCATTCCTGTGTCGATATCTAGCTTCTTCAATCCAAAACAGAGAAAAAAGGTAATGGTACCGATAAGGTAATAGGTGAAGAGATAATCTTTTCGTTTCGTCTTGGCATAATACAAAAACCTAATCAGAATCGTTATGAATACGATATTGACACATAGTCGAATAAGTAAAAGATAAAAGTCTTCATCAAACCATTGAAGACCAATTGCTGTGGCTTTTTGTTTTGCTAAAAATAAATTGGTTAGCATATGATTTTATTTAAGGATAGTATTTTCTTTTTAAATCTATTTTGTTTCAATTCTAATGCTGAGTAAAAGTTCATCATACCAATACAATATTTACTAACTCTTAATGGTCGTATCAGTCGTTTTTTGGTCATCTGGTAAAAAATGCTTGACCTGTTCCTCGCTCCTTGTTTTAATTCGCAAATGACCAAGTTAGTCAAAGATTTTGTTTTTGTACGGTCTTGAAATTGGATATTTAAATCAAAGGTAAGCCTTTCTGTTTTTTCCTTATGAACCAAAGTAATTCTGCTAAAACTATTTGAGATTGTTGCATTGAGCCTTTTTGCCTCTTTGAATGATTTCTCAAGAAAGGCCATTTCTTCAAAGCTAAATTTAGTACCCCATTGCCTCGTCTTTAACCTTGTTTTTTCTGTGCGGCCTTTTCTTTTTCGCTTCACTTCAAGAAAGGACAAATTGTTATTGACATATTTGCGAATACGAATTTTTAACCTGTCATTTTTCTTCTTATGGTGGTCGGAAAAAAAAATAAAGCTTGGGCTATCAAAGTATAGACTTTCATAGGCCGAATACTTTAATCCTCCAACTTCCAAAATATCGTAAAACGCTTTGAGCTTTGGTAATATTTCCAAAAATGTTTCTTCGTGGATTACATATTTAGTATCAATCCGATTCATAAGCGACACAGCATCCATTTCGGCTAAAGTAATCGCATCAAATGGGTCTGTAATTGCCTTGAATTTTTCTGGAAGCATCCTTCAAATTTAGTTCATTAATTGATATGAAATAAAATCTAGACGAAATGATTATTGAAAAGGTTTGACCATACCACGAAATGTGAATATTTTGGATACACAATAGTAGATTAAAATATCCTTTCCTTCTTCAATTTTATGAAACATTTTAAAGCACTCAAACAAGACTTCCTAACTTTACATCATGAAAAATAAATTTTTATTCCTCCTAATATTAAATTTAATTGGATCTTGTTCCATCTTTCGATTGAGAGTATACGACTACAAAACAACATCTCATTCACCATCAGTGCTGTTTGAACAATCAAAATTAACTGAGTATCCGGAAACTTGGAATTTCTATGTGCATGATGGTTATGGTAGGGCACATAAGGTAGATTCAATCTCTTTGGATAGTACCTTTATAAATACGATTCTAGAGACACCATCACCTATACAATTGCCCGCCAAATTGCAGCCTTCAGAGTACACAAGAAAACAAGAAGTTCATGTTTTTGTAAAGAACTTAAATCTAGATACCAATTCTTTGATTGAGCTTCAAGCGGCTGACCTAGAAAATGTTGTAATGTATTCCAGTCCTGAGCTAGAAACTGAAAAGCAGGATTCAAAAAAATCTGCCGGAAAGACTGCATTGATAGTTTTTGGTATTGTTTTAGGGGGTTTGGGTTTGGTCATATTGTTTGTTTATTTGGCGATTCAATCATTCTTAAACAGCATTGGTTGTTACATTGCCACCATGGCATATGGTTCGTATGATGCGCCAGAAGTTCTTGTCTTGAGGAGGTTTAGAGACGAAAAGTTGAGTAAAACATTTTTAGGTAGGGTCTTTATTGC
>CAJWAO010000058.1 GCA_913020765.1 uncultured Flavobacteriales bacterium
AGTTTTCCGGTAAAATTCTGATTGTTGACCATGGCTCTCTAGAAGTAGTTTTGGAATGAGTTCACTTTTTTGAACACCTCAAAAGAATTTTGTAACTAAAGATTCAATCATTTTTAGCGTTTTTAAATATCGTTGCATTTGGTAGGTATTCACTATCCATGAGTTCTATGAATTCTTCCGCAGAAACGGTTAGTAATATTGCTTTATAGTCTTTTGGTGCTAATGGCTTTGGTATCGAACCTGGTTCGGGCTCTTCCACATAGTCCCAGCTAAAAATTTGTGTAATGGCTTCTGTTTTATAGCGTTCTGAAAGATAAGTAAAGTAAGACTCTTTTTCTTCTCCAGGTGCTGTGAATGGTGTAATCTCTAGATTTCCTGTTTGGTTTATTTTGATTAAAAAGACAGACCAATTTCCTCTGATTTGCGGCTTATCTTCATTCTTCTCAAGTTTATTGACTACCAAATATCCCTTGATCTCTCGAATAATTAGTGAATCAGAAAGAAAACCGCCCTTACCTCGTGAATCCGTGATGCTCTTATTTTCAATAGTTATGGTACTTCCACCGCGCATTGTTGCAGGCGGATTATACTGACCATGTAGTTGAGCGGGTATTTGTGTAAGATTTTTAAATCCAGCAGGTTGTGGTTCTGTAAAATATACCTCAGCACACGAAACTAGGATGCTCGTCATTCCAAGTAGGGCTATTATTTTCTTCATGCTTTTCATTTTTTATAAATCTAAAGATTTTTTTTCTCAGTTATTAGTATCACTTTACCGCGTTTGTATTGATATAAATAATTAGTAATCAGAACATTATTTTTAAACGATTTTTGGTCTCTCAGGTTATCAACAATGCTATATGAATGACTGGTTAATTTTAAATTCAGGGCAACTATTTTGAGTTATAATTTTGCATCAAAGTAAATTTAAAACCTATGAAAAAAATAATTTTTACACTCGCAATTGTGGGTATTTTCCACAACGTGACATTAGCTCAGAACGAAGAGAAAGAATCGGCTCAATATGGTGCCTCTATTGGGATTAGTCCTTTTGGGGGTTCTCTTAATTTTCAATATCATAAAAACGAAAAGACATCCTTTTCAGTATCGCTTGGCGGGCTCCCAGAGTCAAAATCCTTTATTACTCCGGATATTGATGGAATGGATGAGATTGAATTAAACGGTAAAAGCTCATGGATGGGATTTTTCTTGAATCACAGGCCATTTGAAAAAATGAACTGGTTCAGGGTAAATATGGGGATCGGTATTGGTTCAATTGAAAATACAATAACTGAAACGCTGCCTGGTGGTGGTGGTGATTACACTGTAGATTATAAATCTTCTCCAGTTGGTTACTTCGGTGTTGGTGTTGGTCAAAGAACTTTTAAAGGCTTGACGTTTGGTTTTGATCTTGGGCTCTTGTATGGAAGTGGCCCTGAGGTTTCAGGTCCAGATGCTGACAAAGTTGAGGCAATTCGTAATAATTCATTTTTCTCGAATGTATTGCCTAATATCCAGCTTTCTCTCGGTTACAATTTTTAGTCGAAATTAAATATTTAGTATCTAAAACAAAAGAGGCTCTTCGGAGCCTCTTTTATTTTTTACAATTCTTTTAATGAGGATTCATTTATCCCCTAAATCATTTTATTTTTTCATATCAAAGTCGAGGGTTGAAAGCTCAATAAAATATATCCTTTTTGGTAGTTAAAAATTCTTACCATAATGATGAATGTTAATTCGGTTTCTTAGATTTAGTGCTTAAAATAATATTTTATGAGGGTTCTATTTTTTTTTCTTTTGTTTTCAACGATTACATTTAGTCAATCCAATGACACGGTCCATCAAAACACGTTGACGAGTAATAGTATTTCCTTTACTCTCGGGTCAGTTGTATTGGCAAACGGCTTAGGGCTGACATACCAAAGGATAGTAAAACCAAAGCAAAACAAATCTATATGTTTCACGCTATCCGCAGCCGTGAATTTGCTACGAGTGGACTTTTTTGGAGTATCGAAGACATCAATCCTATCTATTCGAGGCGGGTTGTTGACGGGTTTTGATAAACGCAACCATTTTGAGGCCAATATTGGTGCAGGTTTGGCGAATGTCGAGGAGGAGGCTTACAGCGGGATTTATGGCTCTGGTGGTTCTCCCGCTTCAGAATATCGGGATATATATCTTGTAGGTAATATTGGTTATAGATTTCAACGGCCAAATGACGATTTTGTTTTTCGTACAGGGATTGGTTATCCTGAACTACTTTACGTAGGATTTGGAATTGCGTTTTAGCATCCAAAGTTCTCATTTTTCGTTCTTTTGTATTTTTTGTAATGTTTGACTTTAAATTTCTTTGAATTGACGTTTAAACCTAACTATACCTTTTTGTTTAGTTATACTTGGCTCGCCATAGAGATATATCTTTTTTTGTATTTAATCCAGTCATATACAACAGACTACTTTTTAATCTCACCCTTATTTTTTTTGGCATTTGCCCGGCTGTATTGGTGGCTTAACTTTTCGCCTGATTCGGCCATACAAACACTCTTTATATTGGGAGTTATCCCAATTCAATTATGTGCAAATTATTGTTTCAGTCTAGATTTTTTTTGGGTTATATGTGGGCCGTATGTTTTGATGCTTTTAGTAATTGGTTTTTGTCGTATTTATTTTACCAGCTACCACCTTTCTAAAGAGGCTATTACCATTTCCTTGTTTAAAAATAAGACATTTAAAATAGACCAAAGTCGTCAAATTACCTTCATTCAAAATGCTAGAGGTAGAATACTTAACTTTGGATGTTTACTTATTCCAGTAGAAAGGAATCAAAATAAAGATAAAGGCATCGTTCATTTCATGTTCTTGGGGCAGCGTTCAATGTATAAATTCAGAGATTTTATCCGTGTTGACGGAATTAAAAACGTACAAAAGGTCCTAAATATGATCAATCAAAATTTATATGAGTAAAGATAAACAGAGCTGGATAGGAACAGTTCCTTTTTTCTTGTTTATTGTATCCATGATTTTCATTTTGTGGTTTGTTTTTTTCGCACTTTCTTTTTGGATTACAGTTGCTTCATTGCCATTATTTTTCTCAATTTTATGCTCTTTCTTTTTAGCTTTTGTTTGTTACGCCTTATTTCTCAACATACCTATACCCAGAAGGAGAAGAGACCCTACGAGCGACCTCAATCAAATTAAGAAAATTGCAGAGGGAGCTTGGTGTTCTGTATATCGACAGTCTGAAGAACCATCTAAAGTAATCAAACAATTATTTTTTTGCGGATGGGGGCACAACGACTACCGGAATCATCGTGCGTTGGTTTTAGGTAAAGAAAAGATTTGTGGTAGATGGAATCCTTTTGTACTCTGGTTTTTGCACTATTTTATGATTTATTATCAGTTGTTAGGATTGAAGCGTAGGTTAGCTTTTGAACATAGAGTTGAGGCGCTTCCCACAACTTATAATGTAAATTATTTCAGATTACGTTATGAACAGGAATATGTACCGCATCCATTAACCGTTGAAAACTGCCCGTCAGATATTCACGAGCAACTTAAAAAACTCAACAGTGAACTGGCTCAAGTTGGTTTATATATCGATGATGTTCACGCTGGAAATGTCCGTTTAACGGATGATGGTCGAATAAGGATTATTGATGGAGAATTGTATTCTGATGGTGAAGAGTCATGGAAGTCTAAATCCGTCATGTTTTTCAATGGTGAGACCGTATCAAATATGGAACGTGTATTAGGGAATGAACGCATTGTAGCTTGGGTTGACCACAGGATGAGCGTGAATGATATTGTTTCCAATTCAAAGGTTTGCGTAAAAGCATGAATGCATCACTTATTTGTCTTTGTATTCTTTTTCAATTGACGATATTTAGGGTTTTAACTTGATTGGCATACATTGTCTTCCACTGTTTTAATCGTAAAATTAAGTTTGATAGAATGTTTTAATGTGGAAATTGTAAAATTGATTTTATGGAAATGTCTAAAAAAAAACCGTTCTTCCCCGTAAATAAATTATTGAAGGACTATTTAAACGATGTAGATAGAATAATTAAACTTCCTATATCATATTCTGATTTACTGAGATACACGGATGGGTTTCCTTTGATTGATAAATATGGTAAAAATACACTTTGGGAATCTGTAATTTATGGAAGTGACTTTATAAGTGAATTCAATGAAGGGCTAACCTTCATATATTCCCTGTTGAAAACAGATGGTGATATGTCGTTTATGAAGCATTTATATGTGGATCGAATAGACTATTGTCATTTTGGTAATTCCAAGCCTTTCCGAATTAGAATCGTCAATAAGTTCAATGACAACTATGATTATTTCTATGTTAAGAAAACCGATGCTTCTCGGATTTACGGTTTAGAGCTTGAATATATTTTAAGTCCAAACAGGATAAATTTCTTTGTGGATGGTGAGACCCTTATTGAGGAACATATACCTGGAATACCTGGAGATTCTTTTATGGAGTCATATACCCAAAGTCCTTCTTTCAATAAGGTTCGAATAGCAAAAGAATTCGTAAAGTTTAATGAGCGCTGTTTTGTGCGCCTTCTCGGCGATATGCGTTCTTATAATTATGTAGTAGATATAACACCCGATTTTGAGGATGAACAATACAGGGTAAGGGCAATCGATTTTGACCAACAATGTTATGAGGGTCGAAAAAATATTTATTTGCCTCAGTTTTTTAAGGAGAATAGGGTTGTTGTTGATTTCTGTGCGGATGTCATGACTCCAGAAACAATTGACCAATACCGAAAAGAGGAACGCGTTTTAATCAAAAGACGCTACGAAACTGCTCAGTACCGATTTAAAAAGCTAATTAATTGTTTGTGCAATGACGATTTATCTACAAAATCTAAAATTCATAACTTGCGCAATGAATTAGAAAAGTACCATAAGCAAAGTTTTATGAATTGTAGTAATATGGGTGAGATTCTTTATTTACACTTAAAGCTTATGTTATCCATCGAGGAATGAACAGGCAGCAGTGAAAAGCCAAATGCCGAAGAAATGAATTTATGATTAACCCTTAAATCAAACATATGTTTTCTACAAATCAAAATAAATCTGAACGCATTGCACGTTTTATTATTTCCCTATTTCTACTCCCCGCTCCATTTTTACTAGAGTCGAGTAACTACTCCCTTATTCTTGCAACGATTGGCGCAATCTTGTTATTCAATGCACTTTCTGGAGCCTGTATGATTTATAAACTATTTGGCATCGATACTTGCAGGCTAGATTAGATATTAGTTGCAAAATACAAGTAATAATTAAGTCAGCGTATTAGTGAGTCCTATTTTGTAGTTTTAAAAGAATGAATATCAGTTTTTATATATTTATATTCTTAGTGCTTCAAGGGTGCGCCTTGCACAAAAACAATGATTATGCTGTAAATTTCAAAGAGCTTAGAAGGGTTTCGGAGGTTGATTCATTGCTGAAGACTAGTCCTACTTTTTACCCAACGGTTACGGAGTTTTCCAACAGTATTGATTGCATGAAAGCCTATAAAGAGCTTCAAAAAGAGGGTTTTTTACTTTTGGGTTATGCTATTTTTCAACATAAGGGAAAGCTTAGTCAGGGTCTTGCGATTAAGACAGGAAAAGAACTTGGAGCCCATAAAATTCTTCTTTCGCGTGAATTGGCAAATTCCAGTACATTAAAAAATACTGAGCGTGGCAATAGCCCTGGATTTAACTCAGGATTTAAGGGTTCACCAATTGTTGAGGCATTATTATCGAATGAGGAGCGAGATAAGTCTAATGGGAAGATATTGTATCTTCACAATACATTATTTCTGGTTAAAATCAACTCGTAGCTTATAATCGAGCACTATTTTTTTATGATTACTCCGTCAGCGGTGAAACTTAGGCCAAGCTCCGGTTCTGTAATTTTCGCAATCTCTTCCTTTGACTTCCCAGCATCTTTTGCATAGTGTTGTAGCATTCTGACACTAATGGTGTCTACAAATAGATCGCCTTGAACAATTGCTGTCTTACCCTCAGCACCATCTGTAGGTACAAAGAACCCATAATCTCGAAATCTTACAAATACAGTATCGGTTTGTGTGGCCATGGTCATCCAGCAACCTCTCTTGGGGCAGGTCTCTAAAATAGTTCCCTCAATACTTGTAACGATACTTCCTTCCTGAAAAGCACGGTCTTTTACTGACTCATACTGGACGGCATTGTCGATTGAGATTTTTTCGCCGAAATGTTCATAGGATTTGCATGCCGCAAGGGCTAAAAGGCATATGGTAAAAATACTTTTTTTCATATTTATGGTTAGAATTAGACGTTAAACTAGATTTTTATTCTTTATAAAATTGCAGTACTGTGTTGCCTACATTTAGAAAATATAAACCCGTATTTAAAAACCCGATATCAATAGGTTTGTTTGGTTTCCATAATAAATTTTTTATTCTACGTCCTTGTGCATCTCGAAGCTCAAATTCGAATTGTATTGTTGTGTTGAAGCTTCCTCCTTTCAGATAAATTTTGTCATTGGCTGGGTTTGGAAATAAAACCAACTGTCCATGGTCAGTGAAGTTTTCGGCAATTGATGCTGTATCCGCTGAATATACAAGCTTAGCTATGAAAAAGTCGTGATCGCTGAAACCGTTTACACTTATTTCATCGAAGAAGGCAGTACCTTCAAAGTATCCGGTTACAATAGGATTGCCCGTATCATCCGTAATAATCGAACATCCCTCAATACCTCCTGAACCACCAACTCCTTTTGCCCAAAGGGCATTTCCTGATGTATCATATTTCACAATGAAAAGATCCGTACCCGATGTATTGGGTACAACTAAAGAGTCAAAATAGCATGTTCCATCGATGGACCCTGTAATATATAAACCGTTTAAATGATCCTTGAAAATATCTTTCGGTTTCACTTCGGAACTACCATTAAATGCCTTTGCCCATAACTCAATACCTTCTTCAGAATATTTTGCAAAAAAACCGTCTTCATCATCCAAACTATTCAATGTGTCGGTATTAAAATGCGCCTGGTCTTCAAAACTGCCAACGATAAAGATATTGCCAAGCTCATCAGTGGTAATACCTCTTCCTTCGATATCGTCGGTCCCACCAATACTTTTAGACCAAATAAAATCACCGGATTCGTCAATGCACAACAAGAAAGCATCGCTATCAGAGGTATTGGGAAGTACATTTGATCCAATTAAAAGATTTCCTTCGAAGTTACCAAGTAGATGAATGTTTGAATTTTCAGAAAGTACAACTGAAACTGGTTCAACCTCATCTTGTGACGCTCCTGTTGATATCCATAAAACATTACCGAAATAATCAACGGCAGCCACAAAAAAAGACTCACTAGCAAATGACGAGACCGAATACATTCCGATATATGCTGAATCTTTAAATTGACCTGCTATGTATGCAATACTATCAGACTCTGATATAGCCATAGCATTCGCTGAAATTTCATTGTTGCTCTCTAAATTTAGTCCCCATCTAATATTTCCGACCTCATCGAATTGTGCGATAAAACCATTTGTACCATTTATATTTTCAAAAATTAGCGTATCTAGAATCATTGCTCCATCTGTACTGCCACATACATAAATTGTGTTGTTAGGACCATTTGCCAAATCTTTCATTTTATCATTGTCGAATCCCCCATAGGCGCGAGACCATAAGTGGTTTCCTGCACTGTCATACCTTGTAATAAAAAAATCTTCCTCCCCAACGGCGATTATATCAGAATCCGAAAAAACTCCTGAACCTTCAAAACATCCAGCTGCTATTAGATCCCCGTTATTCGTTTTGAGTAATTTTTTACCCTCTATTTTATCGTTGCCAATACCGATATTGACCCATTCAAAGGCTTGTCCAAATACAGGAGCAGTAAGGAGTGCAAAAAAGAGCGGTATAATTTTAATCATGATGGTATTTTCTATTTTTAATTGTACAAACCTACTTATTTCATAAAACTTTTAATAAATATTTATTGATTTGAACGTGTAAGTAGAATGAAGAATGAGGTTCCAAATAAAGACGAAACCTACTGCAAAGACTTTCGAAATGTAAAAGTTGTACTTCAGATACTTATGCGCTGTTAATACAATGTAGTGATTGAGCAATGCCCCTGAAGCCGCAATGAGACAAAACCGGGCAATCTGTGGAATGACCTCTTGGTCTTGGGCATGGAAGGTCCAAAAACGATTCAATAGGAAGTTACAACATATAGCAATTAGAAATCCATTGAGGTTGGCAATATATTTGTTCCAATTCAAATTTTCCTTTTGGACATAGGTTAGTCCAAAGTTAATGCCCACTCCCAATAATCCGACTGTCGCAAATCGAAAAATAAGCTTAGTAAAAAACAGAAAATCAAGCTCCATAATAATTTCTATTTTCCTTAAACCAATGGATAAATTCATGAACCCCTCTTTTAAACTCAATATCTGGGTTGTAGGATAAAATGCTTCTTGCTTTTGAAATATTAGCACCTGTGTATTGCATCTCCGCTTTTTTTGAATCTATATAGTTCACTTGCGCACTTATCTGCAATTCCTTTTCAAGCAATTTTATGAGTGTATTCAGTCTTATTGGATTGCCATTTCCAATATTGATTATTTCCATTATTGAATTATTTTCACTGATGAATCGAATGGCTGAGAGCATCCCTTTTACCACGTCTTTAATGTGGGTGTAATCTCTTTGACTAGTCCCATCTCCATAGATTGAAATGGGTTGGTTTTCAAGCATCGCATTGGCAAATTTAAAGAGTGCCAGGTCAGGTCTTATTTTCGGGCCATAAACGGAGAATAATCGCAGTATTAAAACATCGAAGTCCATTTTTTTATGATACTCGGCAAGCAAGGATTCACCTTTTAATTTTGTTTTACCATATGGAGATAACGGACTTGTTTCATTTTCTTGCTCCTTAAAAAGCCCTATTCCATTATCCTTGTAGACAGAGGATGACGAGGCAAAAATAATTTTTTTGATTCCAACTTCATTCAAATTTTTTAATAGGTTTGAGGTGCCTGTAACATTATTTAAGTGGTATTCTTCTGCGTTATCGACAGAGGGTAATACACCGGGGCTTGCAGCCAAGTGAACGCAGAGATCCCATTCATGTGTGTTAAAATCTTTTTCAATAAGGTGATTGATGCTTTTTTTTAGAAAGTGGAATTTTTCAAAAGATTCCAAATATCGAAGATTAGCTCTCTTGATATTTATATCGTAATAGGAAGATAAACTATCGATACCTAAAACAGTGAATCCCAAGGATAACAATTCGCTTGAAATCGAAGAACCTATAAAACCTGCGCAACCGGTTACGACAATTTTTTTCATAATGTTGGCCGAATATAAATTTAAATTATAATAACTTCAATACCCCTTTAGAGGTATTTAAAATACCTATATTCGGGTATTGTAATTTTTAGTGATATTCTTATTTTTGTCCAAATAATGTTTGCGTTATTTACCTAAACTGTAACCAATGAACTCTACCCAAAATAGTTATAAGCCAATGAAATGGTTTTATAGAGGTATATGTGTTTTAGGTTTGACTCTATCAGCCTTTTTGATTCAGTCATGCGAGGACAAACTAATCGCTCCAGATACAGATGAAAACGTTGGAGGTGGCTCAGCAGGCTCAGGTGGATCGGCTGGTTCAGGTGGCTCAGCAGGCTCGGGTACAGGTTCTGGTGGAGGATCGGGCACAGGTTCTGGTGGAGGATCGGGCGCAGGTTCTGGTGGAGGATCGGGTACAGGTTCTGGTGGAGGATCGGGTACAGGTTCTGGTGGAGGATCTGGTGGAGGGTCTGGTTCAGGCTCTGGTTCAGGCTCTGGCTCTGGCTCTGGTTCAGGCTCTGGTTCAGGTTCAGGCTCTGGTTCGGGATCAGGTGGCATGATACAGAATGAAGGTACCTATGATGGCTACAAGTATATTTTTTAGATTTAATTCTTTAACTGTCCATAGTTATGCTTAGGTCTATAAATTCCTTAGTTTTCATACTTTTTATCAGTTCCTGCAGTTTTGCTCAATCGCAAACTGGAGTTTTGACAGGTTCTCTATTTGATTCGATTGCAAAAACACCAATATCGGGTGCATATGTTTATGTGGTTCGGGGGGATAAAATGCTGATGCACACTGTTTCCGACGACATGGGTGTTTATGTGCTCAAAGATATTCGTGTTGGTTCACAAAACATAAAAATAAGACACTTGGGTTATGACGACTTCTCCTCAGAAGTCAATGTTAATTTAGGAAATAATATTCTAAATTTTCAACTTATACAATCTCATATTTCTTTGCCCTCAGTAAAGGTCATCGGTATTCGCCCTTCTGACTACAGCGGCCTTACTGGAACAGCAACAAAATTGTCAGAGACTGATCTTGAAAAAATTTCGCCGATGGGAACACAAGAGGCCCTTGAGTATGTTCCTGGGATCAATGGTTTTTCAGATGATGGAATTGGAAATTCTAGAATAAATATTGGAATTCGAGGAATTAATCCTAGGAGAACTAGTAGGACCTTGGTTTTGGAGGATGGAATTCCCATACAGCCTGCTTTGTATGTGTATTCTAGTATGTACTATAATCCTCCGATAGAACGTGTAGGAGAAGTAGAGGTCATCAAAGGTAGCTCGTCTATTCAGTACGGACCTCAGACAATGGGAGGCGTAATCAACTATGTTACGCATCGTCCAAGAGAAGAATTCGGTGGAAGGGTAAGCGTCACTGCTGGAGCGAATAGATACTTGTCTTCACTTCTTGAAATAGGTGGGTTTGGGGGTAAAAAGTTTCGCCCTGAAATTCAAATCTTATATAAATCTGGTGATGGTTACAGGGATAATAATGGATTTGAGCAGTATAATGGCACCTATAAAATGATGTTTCTTCCAACAGAAAAAAGGAGAATTTATGTCAACATCAACGCCAATTACGAAAAATCTAACGCCACTTACACTGGACTTACTGAGCATTCGTTTGCCACGAACCCAAGATTCAACCCAAAAAATAATGATGAATTTACTGTCCAACGGTACGGGTTAAATATTATTCAGCAGCGAGAACTCAAGTTAAATTGGGAAGAAAACACAAAGGTATATTTCAATTATTTTGACCGTGATTGGTGGCGAGAGCATGATATGTTCACGAGTGCCTCAGACTACGCAGATGGTTCCTACAGCGAAATTCCTTTGTCTGAAACTGCCAATGTTACAGATTTGATACGCGTTGGAAATGGTGAAACTAATTTTGGCATATTAAGGACCTTTATGGTTGCTGGTGTAGACCACCAATATTTATGGAAGCACAATATTGGCGATTCTGTGCGAGGTTCATTGAACATAGGTGCTCGTGCTCATTTTGAAAGGTTTTTAGATAATGCAGGTACTGGAACTGCTCCAGATGCGCGCACGGGGACCTACTACAGAGCAAACAATTATGAGACCTATGCGTATTCGTTTTTTGCTCGAGAAGAATTTGATTTTGGAGATTTCAAGTTGAGTCCCGGTTTCCGCATTGAATGTTTCGAACAAGAGATGGTCAACAGACTAAATGGAAATCAGCTGAACGATGCTACTACACTAACAGTCTTACCTGGTGTAGGGTTTAATTATAGGTTGAAATCTAGTAACTTTTTTGGAGGTATTCATAGAGGGATGACACCACCTTCAAATGGAACGCTTTTGATGCTGAATTTTGGTGAAACCGATAACACCAGCTTTGAAGACCAGCAGCTTAAATCTGAAACAAGTGTGAATTATGAAATAGGTTTCCGGACGACCAATAGATACATCAATGCCGAATTAGTTGGTTTTTACATGACAATTCATGATATGATTGCGGCCGCAAGAGGGACGGCTTTTACCAACTTAGAGATGGTCACTTCAACGGGAGTAGAAAGTGCGTTGAAGTTAAAATTGTCTCAGGCAAATGAATGGCTTCCAGATCTTTTTTGTAATTACACCTATTTGATGACTGAGGTACATGATGGTATTCTTACGACCTCTGCCATTAGCGATACGATTATACCTGATGTATCGGGAAATGAGCTTCCATATGCCCCAAATCATAACCTAATTTTAGGGTTGAATTATTCAATAAAGGGAGTAGTTGATCTAATGTTCAATTACAGATATGTTTCTCAGAGCTTCTCGGATTACGAAAACATTGAATACATATTTAATCGAGGAGATACAGGTCCGATTCCAGCATACTGGCTTTTCAATGCAAGTATAAATGTGCATGTGAAAAATAAATTTCGGGCATTTATTACGGCAAAAAATATATTTGATAAGCAGTATATTGGGTCTCGACTTCACTCTAATCCGGGACAAAAAAACGCATCTTCAAGTTCGGGAATTATGCCTGGGGCAGGTAGACAAATTAATCTTGGCATCAGCTATAACTTTTAGTCTTGAGCCTCAAGAAACACAAATACGTTTTGCTGCTCTTGGTCTGTATTGGTTCCAGACTTTTAAGTTCAATATTTTACATTGAGGATATTGATAGTTTGCGTTTTGGTTTATCAGCATACGATTATGATGTAGCGGCTTTTCGACCACATTTTCCCGGTTATCCATTGTACTGTTTTTTATTAAAGGTAATTCACACCTTTACCGGATCTTTGGGTATATCCTTTTCTTTGCTTGGAGGGGTGTCCATATTTATTATCATCGTTTTTCTTGAAAAGATTTGGTGGTTTTTTAGTCAAAGAAATACTTCTAGCTTAATATTTATCTGTTTTTTTTGTCCGCTTTTATGGCTAATGAGTAATCGGTATATGCCTGACATTATGGGGCTTGCTTTATTAATATCGGCCTTGTATTATCTTATGATTTTCACAAGAGAACATAAGGATGCTTCGGGAATTATATTTTGTATTTTACTGGGAGCCTTGGTTGGGGTTAGGTTGTCTTTTGCTCCATTTTTTTTACCTGCAATATATATCCTTCTAAAACATCCAAGTAAATTGCCGAAGATGTTTTTGTTTTTTGTGCTGAGCATGTCCTTCTGGTTTGTCCCGTGGCTTATTGATACAGGTTGGGAGCCGTTGATTCATGCTGCGAAACTAAATACAAATGGGCATTTTAATAAGTGGGGTGGAGGTGTTATGAGCGATACTTCCTCATACGTCGACCGTTTATATAAGATGATAGAAAGTATATGGGCAGATGGTCTCGGGGGTTGGTGGAAACACCGGCATTGGTCGACTGCGATATTAGGTATTTCTTGGTTGTTCTTCCTAGCTTTTGGATGCCGTATTTTTTTAAGACACTTTCGTGGTGCGTACCTCAGGACATTCATTCTTATTTCATGCTGCCTGCTGTCATATTCTATCTGGGCCTATTTATTTCAGAATATCGCCTCAAAACCAAGACATATTATGCCTTTGTTGCCCTTTTTAATTTTGCTTGCATCCTCTGGTATGATTGAAATAGAAAAAATATTGGGTCAACAAATTCGCGTCGCATCAAGGATTGTATTTTTTTCTTTTTTAGTTTTCGTTTGTGTTGTCCTTGTCAGACAGCATCAAAAGCCCAGTGCACTTTCTCAAATCACCACACATATCATGGCAAAAAAGGAGCCTTCGGCTGTATTTTATTCTAAGTCATTA
>CAJWAO010000059.1 GCA_913020765.1 uncultured Flavobacteriales bacterium
ATGCATTTGGCGCAGTCTTATCCTGCGAGACTATTGAAAACAATTGTTGTGGATATGGGTGTAAAATCTTACCCGATGCATCACCAAGATTTAATTGAGGCGATTAAGGCGGTGCCATTAGATACAATCAGTGCGAGAAGCCAAGTCAATACTTTTTTATCCGATCGGATTCCAGAGGAAGGTGTCAGGCAGTTTTTATTAAAGAATCTTTATTGGATTGAACGTGGTAAGCTGGCTTGGAGAATGAATATAGCTGTGCTAGAGGCAAATATGCGTCTGATATTAAATGCTTTACCTGAGATAGAGGTACTCAGCCCTACATTATTTATTAAAGGCGCTGATTCCAACTATATCTTAGAGGAAGACTATGAATCAATTGAAAATATTTTTTTGGATAGTGAGATTCAATCTATCTCTGGCGCTGGACATTGGGTGCATGCCGATTCATTCGAAGAATTTACAGAGCGCGTTATTGCTTTTTTATTGCGTTAGTCAATATGAGTAAATGATTGGGCAAAAAAAAACCGCTCACTAAGGAGCGGTTTCTATGTGTTAAGAATAACTTATTTTCTCACAACAACTTTCGTCATTTGAACATTTGTTCCGTTGCTCACTTTAATCATGTAAACACCGTTAGACAAACCTTCTGTTGAGAAAGAAGCTTGCGTTCCATTAACTGTAGAGGTCATTACCTCTTTTCCTGATAAGCTCATAACGCTGATTGAAGCATTTGTAGCATCTTCGAATTTGATGTTAAGCATATCAGCAGTTGGATTAGGATAAACCTCAAACGTGTTGTTTGCAGTTTCTTCAATTCCTGCTAAGTTTTCGTTGAAATTCATTCTTACCATTGGCGTAGAAGTCGTGTAGTACCAGTTTGCATCTGTACCGTCATAGTAGTATGATGTCTGTGGAGCTGAAGTACCTGATGTTGCAACAACAAGGTCGTTCGAGACACCACCATCACCATAAGTTGCAGCAACTATTAGGTAAGGCTCACCTGCAGTCAACATTGAAGGTGACTGTAAAACAAAGGATTTTGTATTTCCTAGGTCTGAAGCATCAAGGGGTAGTATATCCGATTCTGTTATAAAAATGAAATCTCCTGTTTCTGCATCAATACTGTATAGTTTGACACGAACTTCAGCACCTTCTACAGAAGATTCGGAAACCGTTACGTCTACACCATAAATCATCGCGTCACCGTACATGTCAAAGATGTTTCCAACTTCAAACTCGTTACCTGCATTGTATGATCCACTTGTAATTGTTCCTTCGTCTCTTGCGTAGATATAGTCGTTTACGTCGACCGTATAACTTCCAATAACGTTATTCTCTACATCTTCTTCAACCTCAGCAGCATCCGTTGCAACACTAAATTCGATGGTGTGAACAGCAGCAGTTGCAGGCGGTGTTAATTCAGTTGTACAAGCTAAAGTATCTTGAGCACCTTGAACGATTAATGCCGCATCAGAAGTTCCTTCGTACACACCCGTGTAAGTCGCTGCGAACGTCGCGTTAATATCAGCAACTCCAACATTACCAACGATACCAGAGAATGCGATAGGAGCAACCTGTGTTGTAGGAATTTGGTAGTATGCCAGTGGCTCTCCCCATGCTCCTGTTGATCCTTTAATTACACCAACCAACTCAGCATCATAATCGTCAATTTCGTTGATTTTCACGTCATCAACAGCCCAGTACCAAGCCCAATAGTCGTTATCGTTGTAGTAGAACTGAATGAGAACCTCTGACTGATTTCCTGCTACTGCAGAAATATCAATACTTTCATAAACAGGGTTACCAGCACTTTGATCTCCTGGATAGTTGTCAGTCTCATCGCAACCAATGCAGTTACCTGTATCGTCAACACCACAAGTCAATTGGTATTGTGTCCATGTTGCTCCGTTATCACCAGAAACTCTTACACCTCTAGTATCTTGCCACCATCTGTAGTTATGCTGAAACGATAGCTTTACAAATTCCGAACCTGTAAGGTCAATCGGAGTCACCAAAGTTGCGTTTGTTACAATTGGAGTTCCTTCAAAGTCAGTGGAGTTGTTACCATCTGAATTTACAAATAAGAAACCGTCACTTGCTGTTGTTGAAGCCATTGGAGATAATGCTCCAACTGGAATTACAGATGGATCAGTTGAAAATTCCCAACCTGCAGGATTTACTCCATCAATAGTGATGTTCCAAAGTGATTGATCTGCAAAGCTATCTTCCCAAAGAAGTGCTCCTTTACTTTCAGTTTTCGCCGATGGCTTAACTGTTGTTGAAAAATTGTCTTGCTTCGTAACGTGTTGTGACGCTTCAATTGATTTTTGAGCGTTTACGGTTCCGAAAACAGACAAACATAAAATAATACTGTAGATTTTCTTCATTATATAAAATTTAATTTGAGATACAAATATAAGGATTTAATCTTGTTTGAAAAAATAAAAAAGAGCTTTAATAACTTCTTTTCTTTAGTTCCTTTGTCAATAAGTAAAGGGCTGATTCAGAACTATTTAAACCAATTTTATTGAGGTAATATTCGGCCTTTTCATAGAAATCACTCATGAGTTCAAGACAATTTTCCTGAACTTTTAGGGTTTTGAAAAGCGCGATGATTCCTTCGATTTTCTTTGCAATATTTGGTTCATTGGAAAGTTTATCAAGGGTGCTCATCTGTTTTTCATTTGCAGCTTCTTTTGCGACAACCATAAGTAGTGTATTCTTATTTGCAATGATGTCGCCACCTACTTGTTTACCCACGAGTTCTGGGTCTCCATATAAATCTAAAAGATCATCTTGAATTTGAAAAGCGATTCCCATATTCATACCATATGCGTATAAATCGCTTTGTTCATCAGAATTAGCTCCACCAACAATTGCTCCCATTTGTAATGCGCAGCCCAATAGAACCGACGTTTTTAGCGTAATCATTCGAATGTACTCTTCTCTAGTCACATTAGAGATTTTTTCGAAGTCCATATCCATTTGTTGCCCTTCACATACTTCTATCGCTGTTTTGTTGAATACTTTAATTAATTGGTTTGCTATTTCAGGGGAATAAGCATTTAAATATTGATATGCCTTGACAAGCATAACATCTCCGGAAAGTATGGCAATATTTTGGTTCCACTTTTTGTGTACCGTTTGTTGTCCTCGACGCACTGGTGCCTCATCCATGATGTCATCATGAATAAGAGAGAAGTTATGGAATATTTCTACTGCTAAAGCAGCCTGTATGGGATCTGTAACTCCATTTTTGTCAAAACGCTCGGCCGCTAAAAGTGTAAGTATAGGTCGAATTCGCTTTCCTCCAAGACGAAAAAAATAGCGCAATGGGTCGTATAAATTATTCGGGTACTCGGGAAGCTCTGTGTTCTCTAGTGCCTTATTTATTTTGTTTGTATGGTCTCTTAGAAAGTCCATTAATCTTCAAGTAGTTCTAATAGATAGGTTCCGTACCCACTTTTCTCAAGTGGTTTTGCAAGATTTCGCAATTCTTGTTTTGAAATAAACCCTTTTTTGAAAGCAATCTCTTCGATGCATCCAACCTTTAATCCTTGTCTCTCCTCCACAACTTGAACGAACTGAGAGGCTTGCATCAAAGACGAAAAGGTTCCTGTATCCAACCATGCAGTTCCTCTATCCAGCACTCCAACTTTTAATTTCCCCAATTTTAGGTATGCAGCATTGATATCACTGATTTCATATTCCCCTCGGGCAGAGGGTTGAATAGATTTTGCAATCTCAATAACGGAGTTGTCGTAGAAATAGAGACCTGGTACAGCATAATTAGATTTTGGTATGGTAGGTTTTTCTTCAATGGATAAAGCATTCATGTGCTCATCAAATTCTACAACACCATACCTTTCAGGATCTTTGACATGGTACGCATAAATGACTCCTCCTTCGGGATCATTGTGCTCCTGAAGTAATTTATTTAATCCTCCACCATGAAAAATATTGTCACCTAAGATTAATGAAACTTTATCTTTACCGATAAAATCTTCTCCAATGATGAAGGCTTGTGCCAATCCATTTGGTTGTTCTTGAACAGCGTATTGAAAAGTGCATCCGTATTTTTTTCCATCGCCCAATAATTTCTCAAAATTAGGTAAGTCATGCGGTGTGGAAATAATCAATATTTCATTGATTCCAGCACGCATTAAAATCGATAGGGGATAATAAATCATTGGTTTATCGAAAATAGGCATAAGCTGTTTGCTAACCGCAAGTGTGAGCGGATGAAGTCGCGTGCCCGATCCCCCTGCTAAGATAATTCCTTTCATTGTTACTTTATTTTTTGTGAATTATTTTCCTCTTTTTCTAGTGCAAGCGCATTCCATTCTACCTCATCTTCCTCATCATAGGCCTCAAAATATGGTTCCTTGAAAGACTTTGTTGTAATGAGTCGATCTAGAGAGAGTAGGAGTGAAGGAAGGACCATCAAGTTTGTGAGCATTGCAATTAACAATGTAATTGATACGAGCATTCCCAATGCCTGTGTTCCGCCAAATTGTGAAAATGTAAAAACTGAAAAACCAGAAAAAAGTACAATTGAGGTGTAAAACATTCCCAGCCCTGCTTCTCGAGTTGCATTGTTAATACAAGCTTTCAGGTTCCATTCATTGGTCTTTAGCTCTTGTCGGTATTTTGCCAAGTAGTGAATCGTATCATCAACAGAGATTCCAAAAGCAATACTAAAGACCAATAGTGTTGACGGTTTCAATGGTATTCCAAACCACCCCATGATTCCCCCGGTAAATAATAGAGGAATGATATTCGGAATCATTGAAATCAAAACCATTCTCCAGGATCTAAAAAGTATTGCCATCAATATACCTATGGAAATGATCGCGAAAATTAGACTTGTGATTAGGTTTTTGACGAGGTATTTTGTCCCTTCTGCTGCGACAACAGATGTGCCTGTAAAGGTTACGTCAAAATATTCTTTTTCAATTGCATTATAGATTGTAGCGTGAAATCCTAGGGAGTCCATAGATTCATATAAATAGGTTTTATCCTCGTAAAGCTTATTCTTTTGGTCAATATTTCCATCAGCAATTTTTTCAATCATTGTTCTTTTTATCGTCGGTTCAAGCATAAAAATTGAATCGACGTAATCGGCACGCAAAGAATCCTCCTCGTCTCTCGGCCAATTAATTTTGGCATAATAGTTTTCGAGACTTTCTTTTTTTGGGTTAAGAATTTTGTTAACGGTATTCTTTAGGTAGTTTACTTTTTGCGCCACATCATATGAGCCGAGGTCTTTCATCTGGCTTCTTACCCGAATATGCTGAGAGTTTGTATCTAGGACCTCCTTAATTGAAAAACCACCATTGTAGATATCTCCTTGAAACAACTTTTTGAAATATTCCTTTTGTCTTCTGCTTGAGGTTTTTGCCATTCCAACCTGACGGATTCTTAGCTTATATTTGCTCGCATCATTGGAGTAATAAGCCATATTGAGCGCCTTTATAAAGTCTACTATGGATATACTTTTTGAGAAGAGCGCGTCGTTTTTTAGTGTATCCTGAATGGCATCAATTCTCGCCAACTTATTGAGTGTATTATTGATTTTTTGTGAGTTCATTTCCTTGAAATTGAACAAGTTTTTGTCATTGTAATGAATCATCATTTCAAACGGAATAGAGCCTCCGAAATGTTTCTCTAAAAATCGGACATCTTGGCTTATAGGGTCATCTACGGGTAGGTCTCCTGTGAGATTACCGGTTGCCTCCATTTTGTACAAGCCAATAAAGCTGACAATAATGAGCAATAAAGTTGTGAGGTATATCCAAGGGCGTCGATGCTCAGTATTGTACACAATAAAATCGAGCATACCAGTGGCAATTTTTCTATCTAAATGTTTAAGATGCCTTGTTTTTGGACGCTTCGAAAATGATGCGATGATCGGAAGGACACAAATAGATATTACAAAAACCAACATAATATTTGTGGATGCAGCGATTCCAAACTCCATCAGTTTCGTTGAATTTGTAAAAGCAAAGGTCATGAATCCTAGTGCCGTAGTAAAGTTGGTCAATAGCGTGGCAGTTCCGATTTTCTGAATCACCCTGGATAGGGCTTTCACTTTGTTGCCGTGCTCTTTTACCTCTTGATGGAATTTTGTCATCAAAAAGACACAGTTTGGGATACCAATGACGATCATCAAAGGAGGGATGAGTGCCATTAGAATAGATAAATCAAAGCCCATCGCTCCAATGCTACCAAGTGCCCAAACAACCGCGATTGCAACCACTGTTAGGCATATCGCAACAACACGTAAAGATCTAAAAAAGAGGTAGAGTAGAATACCAGTTACAAGCATGGACGCCATTATGAAAAGGAACATTTCATTCTGAATCCTTGTTGCAATGACTACCCTAAGGTGTGGCAAACCGGCGAAATGAATCGGCCCAAATGCATCCTCGTAGGAGCGCGCTAAATCCTCAATTTTAAGGACAATTTTAGACTTTTTTTGATCGGCAAGCGTTTTTTCTGAAATACCAATCATCATCACCGAAACATTTCCGCTATCGCTATATAGTAAACCTTTATAGAATGGGTTGGATCGAACTTCTTCCTTGATGACTTGGATGCTTTTTTTCTTGAACAGTGTATCGTCCTCTTCAAAGATGCGTTCAAATACAAATTCCTTTTTCTCTTTATCGTTTTTCAGGGTAATTAATGTGGCCTCAGAGGTAACGGATTCAACACCTTTAAATTTTAAAATAGAATCACCTAGCTGCTTCCATTTTTTGAATCGACTTTCGGTGTATAACGAATCTGTTTTAACAGCAAACACAAGTACATTACCATCTTCACCAAATAATTTCTTGAATTTGTTGTAATTGGTGGTTGTCGGAGAGTCTTTAGGGAGTACAATTCCGTATTTGTTGTCTAGTTTTAGATTTGTAAGTGCAGAGTAACCAAACATGACGGTTATCAAAGCGATTGCACCTAAAATAAGGAAGCGGTTACGTAAAATAATATTTGCAATGCCTTGCCACATACTCATCTGTTCTCAAAGGTCTGTAAAATTAAAGATTTCCTTCGACATAGAGTTAAAGTCGAGCATCGCTTAAAGCCATCTAAAAAGGTTCTCGAACATACCTTTACCCCAAGGAGTGCTTCCGTAATCTTTTTTTATTTTAAATTTTAGCTGCTGCAGGGTAAATATTTTGTTTTTCCCTGAGTCGGGGATCAATTCTTTTTGCGTGGGTTTTACAAATTCAATGTTTTTTGCAAAGTATACAATCCCTCCATCCTCTGTCGCCAATCCTAATATTACGCCTGGAAGTCCACAATAACCCTCTGGACCTATCGGAGTGGTAAGCTCTGTTGCATACCAGGCGTAAATTCTTGTAGAATCATTTTTTTCATAAAGTGCCTTCCTGCACTTATAACCACTTATACTCCTCGTACTATTTGTGATTTTCCAATCTCTTTGAGGTAGCGAGTCTTTGAGATAAACATTTTGCCCAAAGAGACCCAAAATCATAAACTGGGATTTCTCCTGCAAGTACTGATAGTAATAGTTTTTTGTGGTAATCCAGCTCATTTTACCTTCTCCGGCAACTAGAATAGGTCTAAAAACAGATGCGGTATCATTAAATAGAAGCTCGAACTTATCAATTTTTATTTTGTTGTCCTCATTGATAAAACGTTTCATTCGGTTGTCATTGTAACGTTTTAAAAGATTTGTCTTTCGTTCAAAAGTTATTTTTCCGTAGTCGTGATATTGACCCATTAGGCCATCACAACATATCCAAATAAATAATACAACGAAACCTATATTTCTAGCCCCAGCGCTTGTAGTCATTTTCTTTGGTTTTTTTATTGTTGAATTTGTAGGTCAGTCTCATTAAAAAGTAGCGCGAAATAATTTGCGTAAAATTGTCCGTTATAATATTTCCATTGACTTCCCGGAGCACATTAATATTCTGATTAAGTAAATCATTTCCGTTGATGGATAGAATCAGATTTTCAGTTTTCAAAAAGCTTTTGCTGAGCTCTGCATTTACAATGAAAATATTTCTATTGAATCCAATTGCTCGACCGGTATTGATCGAATAGCTGGCGTCTGCTTTCAGCATGAAGCCGCCCCTAACGCGCCACTCAATTCTGGCCTCGTAGCGCTGCGTGGAGTATGGTTGGTTGGCAAAAGAAGATAGAGACGTATTCGGGTTGACATACGAGTACTCATTTTTAATACTAAACTCAAGTGAATCTAAATCAAATCTTATTTTTAAACCACCAGCTATCGATGTATTTTCTGTAATGTTTTCTTGTGAATCGATAAAATTTGTGTTTTTCAAATAATTCGCATTCATATTTGGTTCAAAAATTATTTTTCGATTTAGAATTGGGAATCCCGCACCTGCAAAAATTCCAGAATAGATATTACCATCCACATTTATGGTCTTTGAAATGGTTCGACCATATTGGTCAAAGTTTGTTTCATTCGCAAATGCGTTGTCCGTATATGTCGCATTGATTCCTGACCAAATAAACCTGCCTGACAAAGCGTCCCAGGAATTGAAATTGACGCGCAACGTATGCATGTAATTTGGCTCAAGGTCCGGGTTACCCTCCTGTATCGCATTTGGATTGGAATTGTTTTGAACGGGCTGCAAATCATTGACAGAAGGTTGTTGGGATTGAGTGTTGTATCTAAAATTAAAGCGCTTTGCTCTGCTCGGTTTGTATTGGTACCTGAACTGTGGTAAGAAGTTGCTAATGTTCTGGTTGATGGTATTATTGCTAATTAAATTTTCGTTTTCAATCACAATATTTCTGTACCCAATACCAGCTTGAACGAGGTGTTTATATATTTCATAGCTGAGTACAGCAGTTCCTCTATTTTGTATGCGAAGATTCTTGAAGTTATTCGATAGTTCGTCAACCAGTTGATCATTATTTAGCCGGTCTTTGGTGAAAATTTCTTGACGAGAGGTATTGTTTTGATAGAGGTACTCCAATTCAAGTCGGAATTTGTCAAACAATGGTTCGGTATAGGTAAGCTTACTAGTTTGATTCAAATAACCATTTTCGTTTGTTCTATCCTGCTCAATTGAATCGCTCGTTGCCAAGAGGTAATAATTGGAAATATTTTCAAGCTCGCTTTCTGTGCTGTTGTCCTCTGTCCTGAGCACATATTCTGCTTTTAAAACCCTTTTGGGCTTCATGAACTTTCTTACTATTTTAAATCTTGAATTGCTGGATATACCCTTCGAGGTATTCGAATTCAATATTGATGTTTTTAATGAACGAATCATATCTTCTCCTATGAATTCATTAATCGTATTGGTAGTCGTTTCAGCGGCATCTAGGCTGAAACCCGGTCTGACTTCAATAGAGGTTAATGAGTCTAAGTTTGTTTTATAAGTTATGTTCAAACTGTGCGATTTTATCAGCTCATCTTGATCGACAGAGTCGATAGTTCCATAAGTAGTATCCTGCAAGAAATAGCTTGATTGACTTCTCGATATGGCATTCAGTTCCGTCTCATAGTAGGAATAATTCATGGTAATTTTCCCGGTTTTTCCTATGCGGTCGGCGTAATATATTCCTGCTTTTAAGGTTGTCGGAATACCACTTGTATTTGTTGCTGTGCTCTGGTCCCACCAGTTTCCAGTTTTTTCGTTTTCAAGACCAAACTTGGATGCATCACCTCTTGCAATGTTGGATCGTGGAGTGTTTGTTTTTAATGCAAATACAGACACCTTTCTTTTTTTATTGAAATTGTTGTACAATAACTCTCCTTCATAGAATGGATTTTCCTCAAATAATCCATAGTCTGTCGCCCCCGTTATTTTTCCGAAATATCCTTTTTTTGCATCGTCTTTTAAGCGAAGATCTAGTACCTGCATTTTGTCATCGTCTCCGATGGAGGCTCCTTCGCGTTCTTTTTCGTAAACCTCAACAGTTTCGATTCCCTTTGCACCAAGATTTTTTGTAGCTATTGTTGGGTCAGAACCAAAGAACTCATCTCCATCTACAAGTACTTGTTCAATATCTTGCCCTTGGGAGGTAATTGCCCCATTCTCATCAACACTAATACCGGGTAGTTTTTTTAGGAGGTCTTCAACTACAGCGTTTTCTGCAACCTTAAACGAATCGGCAACATACACCAGTGTATCACCTCTGAAGAAAATTGGATTTTTATTCGCAAAAATGACTACTTCATCTAAATCTTGAGATTTTGGGTTCAGCTTTACCGAGGGAATATCGATTTCGTTATTTCCATCATTTCCAAATATGTAATATGATTTTTCGTCCAGTCCAGGATACTCAATCATTAAGTCAAACGTATCTGGCGGGAAGCCACTCAATTCAAAGAATCCATCTTTATTTGTTCTGGTGTAACCCAAAAGTAAGGAGTCTTTCAATCGTACCGCAATGACTGAAACCTTTTCCAATGCGATAATTCCTGTCGTATCATAAACGGTACCCGTGACCTTCATGGTTTGTGAAAAAAGAGTAGAACTCAAGATAAAAAAAGACAAACCAAGAAATAACTTTTTTAGCATAGTTTAATATTTACAGTACCGCGGTATATTAGACGAATAAAAACGTAGAAAGTTTAATTCACTTAAATATAGAATCTATTTTGCTTTGGATATGTCTAGCAGGGTTTGGTAGGAAAACCCATCAGTTTGAGTCGTAATTCCGAAATCAATATCTAAGCACATTCCTATATTTTTATTTTCGTTTGCAATCAATTGATCTAGGAATTCATTTCGCTCTAATATAGCGAGCGTAGAGGAGTAAGAGCGATCTTTTGGCCCCACGACCAAGAATAGTTTCTTTTGCTCTTCCGCATAGGCTGTTCCTTGAAAGAAGGTCTGAAAAGGACCTTCTCTTTTCAGCAAGTCAAGCGCGAATTCGTCTGAATGCGCTTTTTTCTTTATTCCCGAGAAGCGCATCCATTTTAGAGAATCAATATCCGTAGCATTGCGTATTCCTGTATAAATGACATTTCCCGAATCACCATAAAAGGAAATAATTTCGGAATAATAATTCGCTTGTTCATCAAACTCTGTTGTGGATTGAAGGCTAATTCTTTTTAAACCATTCTTGTAGTAAAAAAGCTCATCTTTAAGTTGGTTTTCGAACTCATTTTCAAAAATTAGCATATGAACTTCTCCAAAGGAATCAATTTTTGCAGTTGCTTTAAGAAATGCTCCATTTGCACTCATGAATTCAAGGCTGTGCGCATCCGATAAATCTTCCGCTCTTTCTATGCTTTCTTTCAGATCGAAAAACATTTCTCCTTCTTGAAAATCACTTCTAAAATAGGCGCTATCAATTTCAGGGTAATTGGAATTTTCTTTGTCTCCAACACAACCATGAAGAAGCAATACAAAAAAGGCTAGATAAAAAGTTCTCATATGGTTTTGAACGTTGAAGTAATTTAAAAGTTACTTTTCATTTCCCAGCTCAAATTGCGGTACATCCAAATTTTAAATTTGTACACTAAAAGATAAACCGAAGGTAAAATAATCAAGGTCAAGAAAGTTGCAAAAGTCAAGCCATATATTATGGTCCACGCCATGGGTGCGAAAAACATGTTGTTGTCTCCTCCTAAAAATATATTTGGTTCATAAGAGGCAAATAAACCTACAAAATCAATATTAAAACCAATGGCCATCGGGATCAATCCGAGGATGGTTGTAATTGCAGTTAAAAGAACAGGCCGCAGCCTTGTTTTACCACCTTGAATGGTACACTCTAAAAGATCCTCATTACTCAAGATCTCATTCTCTTTTAGCTCGCGTTCAATCCTCTTTCTTTTACGCAATGAGTTGGTATAATCAATTAAAACGATTGCGTTGTTGACTACAATACCAGCCAAAGATATGATACCAATCATAGTCATGATTACGACGAAATTTTGGCCGGATAATACGAGACCTAAGAATACGCCAATCAGAGATAGGAGCACTGTTAATAGTATTACCGTGGGAGCTGAGTAGGAATTGAATTGGGAAACAATAATGAGCAGTACAAGGAACAATGCGATCATTAATGCTTTCGTTAAAAATGCCATTTCTTTTGCTTGTTCGTCCTGCTGACCCGCAAAGCGGTAATTGATATTCTCAGAAAGCGTATTCTTTTTTTCGAACGATTTTAATTCCTTCTTCATGACTTCAACCACTTCATTCGCATTGAAACCTTCTGTTAGGTTTGAGGTAATTGTAACAAGCGGAATTTGGTCTTTTCTGATTACTGCAGAATAGCTTGTACTTTCCTCAGGAGTCTCAATGACCGATCTCACCGGGATATTCATCAACTTTCCTTTGTTGTTTCTGAAAACCAATCGCTGATCTAAAATGGCATCGAAGTCATATCTATTGTTGCCATCAAATCTTACAACAATGTCATGCGACTCTTCGTCAATTGTGTAAGTTGATATGTCCTGACCTAAAAGAGATTTTCTTATCGCCATACCGACCTGATAAGTAGATGCATTTAACTTACGGATCTGGTCACGGTCAACTTTTATGGGTATTTCAGGTCTATTTGCATCTACATTTAGCTTCAATTTTTCAACACCACCAATTCCTTTTCTATCAAGGTAAGTCTTAATACCCTCGGCCGCTGCAATGAGCTCTTTATATTCTCCTCGTCCTGTAATTTCTATATTTATCGGTGCACCCTGAGGAGGACCTGACTCATTTTTCGCCGCAGTGATTTCTATGTCCGCATTGTATTTTCCTTTTAACCCTGACTGAATCTCTTTCAATACTTCTGAGGTTTTTATTTTTTTTCTGAATTGAAATTCACAAAAGTTAACGGTAATTCTAGCCTTATGTGGTGTGTTGCCCATGGATACCCCTCTCGCAGGATCACTTGTTCCCTCACCCACCTGAGAGATAATCGACTTGATTAGACGTTCATCTTTAGGGATTCCCGTGGTGTCATCTTCATCCATGTATGGACCAAGGATATTATTTAGGTCGTCCTCCACTGCTAATGTGGTTTTATTTGTCACACCAATATCCGTCCCAATCGGATGAGAAATAAAGATATTTACATATTGTGGCTCATTATTGGGGAAAAATTCCACTTTGGGTGGGAATACAGCAAATAGCCCGAGAGATAAAAAAAGCAGCAATATGGTTCCAAATAAAAATAAAATCGGCTTTTTACCGTGCATTGCAAATCGAAGAAATCGCTCGTAAAATCGTTCTAGTCTCGGAAGAAATCTATTCTGAAATAGCCTAGTGCCAGGTATAAATAGAAATAAGTTTACCAAAGATAGGACTCCAATGAAGGCTGAAAAGTTTCCAAGGGTTACCCAACCAAAAACGATAAAGAAAATACCCAAGGTAGTCATGAGCATTGAAGTGATTAGGATTTTCTTTTTATTGGGTTGGCTCTGCGTTACTTTCATGTAGGTAACAGCCAGTACTGGATTGATCACCAAAGCCACAAATAGGGAGGATGCCAAAACAATCATTAAGGTCATCGGGAGAAACTTCATGAATTCTCCAATAGTTCCTGGCCATAAAGCAAG
>CAJWAO010000060.1 GCA_913020765.1 uncultured Flavobacteriales bacterium
TGTGTTTTTAACCCTATTTAAAGGCATAGCTCCTTCCTTTAGTGATTTTTATCAAGTTATGTTAGACGGTTCGAATGGCGATTTGAAATTCATCGATAGCCTTGGTCAGTTGAATTATGCCTCCGGAAATGCGATAGATTTAAATAATGATGGTAGGGATGAAGCTGTCACTTCTCTTACCTATGTCATGAATGGTTATTTTGAGCATAGGCTTGAAAAAATTGACTTTGAGACGAATTTAGCCTCTCCGATCACACCTTTAGAGGCGGGTGTCAATTTAGGTTCTACACCGTTATTCACCGATTTAGATCAAGATGGATCTGTTGACTTGATTTTTGCCTCACGAAAAGACAGTTTAAATCCGGTGGCGTGGAATGGAATTGTAGTTAGCAGAATGGAACTTGAAACTTCTATTCCAAATTCTGGTATTGCCTGGGGCTCCTACATGGGCAGTAATTACAACGGTTTGTATTCTAATACCGCGCAATTTTGTGGAGATTATGCCGTGGTTGCTTCAGCAAATGTGATTAATCCGTCTTGTAATGGTTTTTCAGACGGATCCATAAGTATAAACACCACAGAGACATCCTCTTCGTATGTCTATCATTGGACGAATGGAATTTATGAATCTTCTTTGTCAAATATTGATGCTGGTTTCTACACTGTTCGAGTAACAGACGCCTCAGGTTGTTTCGAAGACTTAACTTATCAGCTTTTAGACCCCTATGAAATTACATATGGAGCAATCTCCTCACCGACCTGTATCGGAGATGCCGACGGGAGCGCTACGCTTTCATCTTCAGGTTGTCCATGTATGTTCAGCACCTGTACTTTTCTATGGGATAATGGTGTAACGACAAAGCCAAATGATTCACTTATATCTGGTTGGAACTCGGTAGTTATTACTCATCCTGATGGATGCATTGTAGAGGATTCTGTGTTCATTTCGGAGTCTAGTGAAGTCGTAGACTCTTTGGTAATTCAGAATGTAAGCTGTTTCCAAGAAGAGGATGGCCAGCTTACCTTATTGATGGATTCTGTTTATATGCCATATGACTTTTTATGGTTCAATGGCGATACCTTAAATTATGTCGACAACCTTTCTTCTGGGAGTTACCATGTTTGGGTTCAAGATGCGAGGGGATGTACAGACACCCTTGTTATAGAGATTAATGAGCCGGAGCTATTACTAATGCAAAGCGAATATTCAGAGTACTTGTGCGCAGAAAGCTCGGATGGAATGATATTTTTTGATGCGCTCGGCGGAACACCACCCTATATTTACCAGGTAAATTTAAGTCCTGTGAATGACACAACGCTTACTAATTTGTCGGCAGGAATATATACTATTGATGTTCTAGATTCTAATGCCTGTGAGGCATCGGAAACTATAGAAATCATTGAGCTTGGTACTATTTCGGCTTCATTTGAGACTTTTCCTGAAACTGAGATAGGGGCTTTTGATGGAGCAGCAATCGTTACTCCGAGTGGTGGATTACCCCCATACAACTATAGTTGGAGTTCGTCTCATCTTGATTCTATTGCGGTTTATTTAAATTCAGCATGGTATAGTGTAGTAATTACAGATTCTATTGGATGTACCTTTGAAGACTCTGTTTTTGTTGGGCTTTTGGGCTTACCTTTTCTAGGTAATTTGAATGTAAACGTCTATCCCAATCCTACCAATGGTGCAGTTTATTTGAGTCAACTTAGTGACCAAATAGAGGTTTTTAGTCAAGAAGGTAAATTACTTTTTAAGAAGCCGAAAAGTGATTTTATAGATCTTTCTTCACTTGTGAATGGCTTATATTATCTCAGGTTAAGAACTAAATATGGGATTCAGCAGGTTCCTGTTATGAGAATTTCGAATTGATGTTAAAAATCTATTATAGTTTCTCAGTATTTTTTTTGTTGATTGTTTCGTGCTCAACTTCTGATCATAAAGATAAATTGATTGCAGAAGGGGGACGAATATACGGAGGGACTGCCTCTTACTATGCATCTGAAAAATCAGACCATATTTTTCCAATGTCTGTCATTTCGATGTATGACCAAAGGGTCACAGCCCCTATTTTTGAAACATTACTTTCTTATGACGAGGATGCTCAAAAGTTGGTTTCAAATTTAATAGAAACGTATTCATTTTCTGATGATAACGCCTACCTTAATTTAAAGATAAGACAGGGGGTTTACTTTCACGCAGACTCGTGCTTTATGGGTCAAAGTCGAAAATTGCTTGCAAGTGATGTGAAGTTCACCTTAGATTTTGCTTGCTCGAGACATGCCCTAAATGAGCAAGCACAATTGCTCACTCCTAAAATAACCGGTGCACAGGACTTTCTGAATGATACAAGTATGAATTTTAGCGAGGGGGTAAGCGGTATTGAGGTGCTTTCTGATTCTAGCTTGAGGTTGCGGTTAATTGATTCTTCTCAAACAATCTTAAAAATCTTAACCCATCAAAGTCTTGCTGTAATTTCCAAAAAAGCTTTTGAAACCTATGGTAATACTATTGCCGATCATCCCGTAGGGACCGGTCCATTTACCTTCAAGCAAAAGTCAGCCGAGGGAATAATTTTTGAAAGAAACCCTAATTATTGGCGAAGTGATAATTATGGCAATAAGCTTCCTTTCTTAGATACCTTAATGATTAGGTTTCAGAAGGAAGGAGAAGATATTTTTGATTCATTTACTTCCCAAAAAACAGATTTACTTTCTTCAATTCCCATCAATGAAATTAATTCATTGTTCGGGTCACTCTCTGATGCCCAAAAAGGCAAGAATATTCTTCATAAAGTACAGCATAAGAAGGGGGTAAAGGTCAATTTTTTAGAGTTTGATTGTAATACCGCGCCATTTAATGATTCAAATTTACGAAAGGCAATCTACCACGCTGTAGATCGTCAAGAAATTTGTCGTGACTTTCTTTTTGGAGAGGGCTCTCCCGCTGAGCAAGGGCTTCTTCCATCAGTGCCTTTTTTTAAATATACACGTAGTATTAAAAATCCATACAACTTGAGGTTGGCAAAAAGCTACCTCCAGAAAAGCAAATACAAGGAGGGAGAAACCATTCTTTTTCATGTAAGTACGAAAGAGGGCTCTCCTGAGGATAAATGGTGTTTGAATCTAGTTGAAAAGTTACGTCGAACATTAGGGCTGAACCTAAGGTTGGAGCGTAAATCGTTTAATGAAAAAATGACTTTGATACAGTCTGGCTTGGCATCAATGTGGATGTCAGGATTTATTTCAGATTATCCCGATGCAGAGTCTTTTTTAATGCCATATTATTCAAAAAATAAAGGTGGTTCTAGCCATAAAAACAGCCACTTTGTGAGCCTGGAATTTGACACAATAATGGATAAAGCTAGAGCTGAAATGGAGCCTATTGAGCGCAATGAATATTTTAATTTATGTGTAGACATACTGAATCAAAAAGTACCTGTTGTGCCTTTATATTTCGAAGACCTTGTGGTTGTATTTAACCTACGATTGAGAGGTGCTCGAGTGAACTCTTTCGGTGTTTTAGATTTATCAGAGGCATACCTCAAGCCAATTAAATAATCCTGCTATTTCCTGAATGCAGAACCAGTTTTTATTGAGTCAGCAAGTACTTCTTCTACCCATTTCTTACCCCACTCATTTTTTTCTTTTTCACTCCAAAGCTGAGGGTAGAAAATTCGTCTTTGAAATCGAGGTGGCAAGTATTTCTGCCAGTTCGTTCCACCTGTTCCTTTTTCATCACCGGTCCCTTTTGAAAGATAATGCACTGCTGTACGGAAATGTACTAAGGGCCAGTTCACATTTACATGAATATCTAATGCTCGAAGTTCCGAAATCAATGTTTCGTTTTCTTTATCTCTGGCGGTTAATGTCTTGTATTTTTTCCAAATATTAATGGGCTGGTATTCATCGGCAAAGTCATGAAATCCTTGTAGATATTTTTTTTCAAAATCCTTTAGTGTCAATGCTTTTTCTCCCGTATCCTCTACAATAGCTCCTCTGCGCCAGTAGATGTTATCAAGCTGCTCGTGGATATCAGCATCTTTGAGCGTTTCTCTTCGGTCTTCCACAACTAAATGCTTCAAATCTGTACAAGCAATCTCGATTTGACGGTAAGCTGCTGTTTGAAAGCCACTTGACGACAATAGAGACATTCTAAATTTCGTAAACTGGTCCTTCTCCATACCGAAACGCATGACCTCAAAAGACTTCGTTAAGGTCTCGAAGTACATATTGATTCTTTTCAGCCGCTCAACAAAGAATTCAAGATCCAAATGGTCATTCCAACCCAAGTCTTGACCCGTTTCTGATATGATTTTACCGTTGTGGCAGACCTGTTCTAGCTCATGTAGAATTAAACTGAAATAAAGCTCAGTAATTTGGTGGTAAACAATAAATATTTTTTCATCAGGAAAATCAGTTTTAGGCTTTTGTAGACTCAATAAAGCGTCTACTTCAATGTAATCCCAATAGGTAATCGGATTGGCATAAATTAAACCATCTAGGTAAGAGGCAAGGTCTTGCCCTATTGCAGCATATTTTTTGCTTAACTGCTCTAAACGGTCTTTTATTTCCGAGCTGATTTCCATAGATTTTTGGTTCAAATTAATGACTACTCGAAGGTAGTTATTTTTAAGAGAACTTAATTTTATCTGAAGTTAGACACGCTGGTGATTAACAAATATTCTTGGATAAGCGCAAATGTTATTGGGCCTGGGTTTATTTTTTTTCTTCGTCTAACACGCGTTTTGGGCGCAATTGCTCAAATAAACCAAGGGTGATCCAATAGGGTAGAATGAATCCCATTAAGAACAATAACATCCAAAAGGCCATGCCTCCAATTAAAAGAAAGAAAACTATACCGAAAGTGCTCATGTTCTACTATTTTTGCTAAAGTATCAAGTCAAAATTAAAAAATTAAAATAAATAATTCATTATAAAATGGAGTATAGAATAGAAAAAGATACAATGGGAGAGGTAAAGGTACCTTCCACACGCTATTGGGGTGCGCAAACAGAGCGTTCACTTAATAATTTCAAAATAGGACCTGCCGCATCAATGCCTCTAGAAATTGTTCATGCGTTTGCATATTTGAAAAAGGCAGCAGCGCATACCAATGCTGAGTTGGGGGTATTAGATTTAGCTAAAAAAGAGCTTATTTCTGAGGTTTGTGACGAAATCATAAAGGGGTTGCATGACGAGGAGTTCCCTTTGGTAGTTTGGCAGACAGGTTCAGGAACACAATCTAATATGAATTGCAATGAAGTTATTGCGAACAGAGGGCACGTGCTTCAAGGCGGAGCGCTTACGGATACTGAAAAAGTGCTCAATCCAAATGATGATGTGAACAAAAGCCAATCGTCCAACGATACATTCCCAACAGCGATGCATATTGCTGCGTATAAGAAAGTCGTAGAGACAACGCTACCCGGAATTAAAAACCTCAGGGAAGCCCTTAACAAAAAAACTCAAGATTTTCAAGGTGTAGTGAAAACCGGCAGAACACATTTCATGGATGCGACTCCGCTGACCTTGGGTCAAGAATTTAGTGGCTATGTTGCACAACTTGATCATGCAGAAAGAGCCATAAAAAATGCTTTGGTTGCTATTAGTGAGCTTGCTTTGGGAGGTACCGCAGTTGGAACAGGGTTAAATACACCCAAAGGATATGATATTTTAGTTGCGGAAAAAATCGCGGCATTTACGGGACTACCTTTTGTAACAGCACCCAATAAGTTTGAAGCCCTCGCTGCACACGATGCTATGGTAGAACTTTCGGCAGCGCTGAAAAGAGTAGCAGTATCTTTAATGAAAATAGGAAATGACATACGCATGTTATCTTCCGGCCCAAGATGTGGTATAGGTGAGCTGGTCATACCTGATAATGAGCCTGGGTCTTCTATTATGCCAGGAAAGGTTAACCCAACTCAGCCTGAGGCATTAACAATGGTTTGTGCCCAAGTAATTGGAAATGATGTGGCTGTGTCAGTGGCAGGATCAAATGGACATTTTGAGTTGAATGTATTTAAACCAGTAATGGCGAAAAATGTCTTGGAATCAGCAAGACTTATTGGTGATGCTTGCCAATCATTTACGGATAATTGTGTCTCTGGGATAAAGGCAAACGAGCCTATGGTTCAAAAACACTTAGAAAATTCTCTGATGCTTGTTACGGCCTTAAATACAAAAATCGGCTACTATAAGGCTGCTGAAATCGCCAAATATGCACATAAAAATGGGACAACTTTAAAGGAGGCAGCGATCACTTTAGGCCATGTTTCAGAGGCTGATTATGATGCCATTGTAGACCCTTCAAAAATGATTGGTCACTAGGCGACAAATTGAATACCGAACGGATTTTGTACATACTGAATATAGTATGCGAGGACCTCTCGGGCATATGAGCGAAGATATGGAATGTATAATACTAAAGAATCTTGGCTGACCCAGATACACTTTTCTATTCCCTCTTCCTTTTGTGGTGACAATTTTTGCTTTGAGCCTTTATACTTTACCAGATACCACTTTGTTTTTATTTTCTTCTGTTTCAATAAATGGGCGGTTTTTCTGAGCGGCTGCTGAAGAGAAAGTTTGTCAAGTTCAAGGCCTGTTTCTTCCGACGTTTCTCTGAGAGCACCGGTCTTATTTTTTTCTTTTTTTTCAATCTTGCCCTTTGGAAAGTCCCATTTCCCCTTTCGGTAAATGAGTAGCAATTCTTTTTTTTCATTGACGACTAAAGATCCTGCGCGCATCTGCATAAAATACATTTTTATGCTTCAATGTAGCAGTTCATTGCTTTCGCAATCAGTTAATATATCATTACTATCAACATAGAAATGTTAAAACCACTGGATGGCTTTTGCTTTTTTAACTAGGAAATATCCTTGTTTAATAGTGTTTGTGTTGGGAATGCAAAGTCAAGTCCGGCGGCATTAAATCTCTTAAGAACCTCTTTGCTTATTGTATTTTGAGCCTCTAAACCATTTGCATCTGGCTTTACATAGTATATGAATAATATTCCAAGTGCAAAGTCACCAAAGTCTTTGAACCCTGCGGCGCAATTTTCTTCAAGAATAGCTGAGTGGTCCGCTACAATTTCTCTTAGGATGTCCACTCCTTTTTGCATCCCAACTTCGTCGGTGTCGTAGGTCAGTCCAAGATTTAGCACAACCTTTAATGCGGGCTGAGAGGTGACATTGACCACACTATTATCTGTAAAGGTGCTATTTGGAATCGTAACCACCCGCCCTTCTAATGTTCGGATACGTGTACTTCTTAGGCCTACCTCTTCAACCGTTCCGTCATAACCTTGTATTTGAATTCTTTCTTTAACCTTGAATGGTTTGTCTACAAAAATCATCACTCCGGCAAATATATTTTTTACTGAGTCTTGTGCGGCTAAAGCTAATGCCAGACCACCGATTCCGAGACCTGCAATCATTGCTGTAATATCGAAACCAATATTGTCGAGTCCAATGATTACACCAAAAGCCCATATGATGCCTTTTACTGCCTTCGATAATACAGGCAAGATATAATTGTCGCCTCCACCTTCTGTTTTTTCAACAATAGGAAGCACAATTTCTGTTACCAGCGCATCAAATATTTTTGAAGCTGTTGAGGTTAAAGTTAGCACCAGGAATAAGGATGCAATGCCCTCAAGGAATGACAATAATTCGGAATTTGAAATAGTTACATAGTGTATCGCAATCCAATAACCCAATATTAAAATTGAATATCGAATTGGTTTTTCAAGCTTTTCAACCAATACATCATCAAGATTCGTTTTGGTTTTAGATGTGAGTTTTTTAATGATGTTGGCAATGAACCAGTAGACAATCTTTGTTGCTACGAATGTTCCCAGAATGATCCCTAGAGCGATCGCCCAATCTTTTATTGAATTCTCTAAAAATGGGTAGTCTAAAAATTCCATAATGTGTATTTAATTCTTTTCTAGTCAGTTATAAATAGTCTTTACTTAATTATCAAAGCATTCAAAGATAGTTAGTATTCTCTAACTAATAACCATTGAGTGGGTTTCAACTGAAATTCACGACGATTTTTTAGGAATCAAAGGTTTCATTTAGGGTTCCCATATTACCGATATGGAAGTCGTTAACAGCTTGTTGAAGCTCTTCTTGAGAATTCATCACAAAAGGGCCATAAGCTGCAACGGGCTCGCCAATGGGCTCCCCTGATAAAATAATGAGACGGCTAGGCTCAAGAATATCTATTTCAATACTTGCACCATCATTTTCAAACCAGATCATATCTTTTGATTTTGCATTTTTACCATCAGCGGAGAGTTTGCCATTTAAAATATATAGTATGGTGTTGTATCTCTCTGGAATAGGGAGCATCAGTTTTGTTGATGCTTCTGTTTCAATGCGAAGTAAGGTCTGAGGGCTATATGTTTTTGCTGGGCCAATCAATGATTCGAACTCGCCAGCAACGACCGATATTTCTGCGTTTTCTTTTTTGATTTTTGGCGTATCATCAGCTGAAATAGGAAGATAATAAGGAGGCTCCATTTTATATTTTGATGGGGTATTTACCCAAAATTGAATGAATTCTTGTTCTCCCCCATTTTTAACCAATTCAATACCTGGTCTTTCACTATGAACGATTCCATTTCCGGCGTGCATCCACTGTGTTCCTCCCTCTGAAATAACGGCTGTATTTCCGATAGAATCTTGGTGCCGCACACTACCCTTAAAGATAAATGTTACTGGAGAAAACCCTCTATGTGGATGTGGTCCAACGCCAAGCTCACTTTGTTTTCCACCAGGTTTCACGGGCTCATCCCAATGATGGACCAATAAAAAGGGATCGATCGAATCTATACCGTTTACTGGTAAAGGTTGATCCAACAAGTGCCCCCCCATATTAATGCGCTGGGCTGAAACAATTGTTTTGATGGTTCGAATTTTCATTAGACGTATCCTTTATTTACTATAAAAACCCTACCTGGTTTTTGTTCAAAAAGTTGGTTTTTTATGAATTTATATCGGATTGTTCACGTCCAACGAAATCACATTATGGATATTGGAACCCTTCGACTTTGAAAATCTCAATCATCCAAATAGGTTGTATTAATGACGCTTCTTTTTTATATTTGAATTCTCTTTCTTTACCAAAGAAATAAGACTCACATTAATTTTAAATTTTGACAAAATGATAACAGAAAACGATGTTTTAGAAGCTCAAAAAGAGTGGGGAGCGGGTGTTGTAAAAATAGGTTCTTTAAAGAATAGTCGTTCGGAATGCGAGGCGTATACCTCTGAATTTTTAGACAAACTTTATTCCTTTGAGGCAGGTCCAGTTCTTTTTAAGCCAACCAAGTGTAAATTAGAACAATTCAGACCGTCCAAGGCAGAGGCTGTTTCTTATTTCATTGCCGGAGATGACCGCGCATGTGCCGAAGATAATGGTTTTGCTATTCAGCCATGGACAAAGGTGAGGTTCGAAAATACTGGATTTATTCTCGAGGATAATCGAGCAATTGCCATGGGGAATTATTTCTTCACTGATTTAGATGGAAATGAGGCCAAAGTTGAATACACTTTCGGATATAAATTGTCGAACGGTGCGCTTAAAATAGATCTTCACCATTCTTCTTTCCCATATAATCCTTAATCTTGGTATTAGGGTATTGACAACTCTAAATTAGTTCTGCTTACCAAACCTATATCCAGAGTAATAAATATATGACAAAATGTACCCTCATTATTTTGGTCAAAAGACTGAAATATTGAGGGTATTTACTTTTTGGGTTTTCAAAGCTTAAGGTATAATATTATCATGATGACCGTTGCTACTAAATTTAAATTGAACGGACTTCTGATGGAAACATTTCAATTCGTCCTTTTAATGGGGTTCCTCAAACAGGTCCTAAGCTGATTACTATTGGTCCTAGCAGTGAGCCATCAATGTTGAAAAATATTATTGATAAGGTTTTGGCTCTTCAGATTTAAGGACATTTTAATCACAGTCAATCTCAGGTGTCCACAATTTAAAACGCTCAAGCGAACCACTGTATGAGCCTTTGATCAAATCACCACTAACCGTTTCAATAACATAACGCAGTTCGGAATTTGTTGCGTTGACATGCTCAACTTTTATTTCAGCGTATTCCACCACTACTAAATTGTTACTATTGGTAAACGAGGAAGCCACAGTATCTGAGTCTAATATGGTGTTGGTTCCTTCAATTGTACCCCATGCATTTGAATGTTCCCCCCAGGTCATATTTCTCTCTACATGAATTGTGAAGTCATTGACATCCTCTGTTCTTGTGTATTGATATACTCCATCAGCAAGGTCTGTTTGTGGGAACCATATTTTTACCGATGCGCTAGGATTTTCAATATAACCGTCCCAATTTCCCCAACAACCAAGTCTTAAGGTGTCTCCAATTTCTCCATCTAAGAGGTGAATAAAATTTTTTGTCCATTCATAGTTGGTATCAGTATAAGCTCTACCCGTCGCGATCAGTTCGCCAGTACTTTCAATTAAATAATGGTTGTTTAAGTCAAAATCGAATTCAAAACGGTAAGTGCTATCGTTGGTTTTTTCTTTAGAGCATCCTGCAATTGAGAGGGCCATTATAATTACGAATATCGAATAAGCTTTCATATTCTACACGAATTTATTTTTTATTCAAAACTAGACAGATATGGAGGTGATGCAAATACCTTATTTGTGGTAAATCACCTCTTCTCAAAATTATTGAAAAGGACAATAAGAAACTATTTGTTCTTTTTTGTTGCTCGAATCATGGCTTCTAGTTGGTCCCACATTTCTTTTGGAATATCTTCAAGAAGATTGAACTCTCCTGCTCCTTTCAGCCATTCTCCACCGTCAATGGTAATGACCTCTCCATTGATATAAGAAGAAAAGTCTGATACCATATATGCAGCTAAGTTTGCAAGTTCTTGATGCTCGCCGACCCTATTTAAAGGGACTTTTTTAGACATATCAAATTTTTCTTTCAAATCTCCAGGAAGCAGTCTATCCCACGCACCTTTAGTCGGGAAGGGACCTGGTGCAATTGCGTTGAATTGCATTCCGTATTTTGCCCACTCTACAGCAAGGCTTCTTGTCATCGCTAGCACTCCTGCCTTTGCCGCAGCACTAGGGACAACATATCCTGAGCCTGTCCACGCATAGGTTGTCACTATATTGAGCACCTTTGTGTTTTCTTGTTTGCTTTTGATCCAATGTTTTCCAAATGCAAGGGTACAGTTTTTAGTCCCTTTCAGAACGATATCGATAATTGTATCAAATGCATTTGCTGACAATCTTTCCGTGGGTGAGATGAAATTTCCGGCTGCGTTGTTGAGCAATACGTCGACCTCTCCAAAGGACTTTAGGACTTCCGCCAAGACCTGTTCTACCTGATCATAATGCCTTACGTCACACTGAATAGGTAAGCATATCCCACCTGTTTCTGCCTCGAGCTCTTTTGCGGTATTTTTTAGTTTATCTAAATTCCTTGAGGTGATGGCTACTTTTGCACCGAGTTCTAAAAAGTAGCGTGACATGGCTTTACCAAGTCCGCTACCCCCCCCAGTTACAACAATGGTTTTCCCTTTCAGCGCGTCATCACGCAACATTTTTTCAGTATGTTTCATAGTTTATCTGTAGGTTTTGGCTAAAATACGGAAAGACTTTGGTGTTTGCTAAGTTTGTTTTGATCTTGATGAGCTAAAATATTGGGTTATATTTCAGCGCTGATCACAAAATCCACAGAATTGTTTCCAACAAATGGGCTCGCATTTTTATAGTTCGGATTGAAGCTTAAGGAGGCATTAAGAGTGTTTTTCAATTATTCAATATCAATGGATTTCTTTCGCTCCTTTCCAAGTGTGATTTTATAGTTATCTATATCCCCCTTGATTTTGAGGTTTAAATAACGTGTCTTTTTAGTTGAATCTGCACGAATAATTGCATCTTTATCCTGTTTCCCGCTTTGTTCTTTGTTTTTTCCAAAAAGGCTATACTGAGCTCCCTGTTTAATAATAGACCACGGAATCTTCACATAATATTCCATATTTAAATCCATATCTTGTTTGCCTG
>CAJWAO010000061.1 GCA_913020765.1 uncultured Flavobacteriales bacterium
TAACGCAACCTTTTGACACTCACGTTTAATACAAACCCTGTTAAAACACCACCTGCATTGGCCAATGCGTCTAACCAAGAAGGAACTCTTCCGGGCACGAAGCCTTGAAGGTATTCAAGCGACAAACCATAGCATATGCAAATCAAAATCCCTAGGAAAAAGATGCCTCTCGTATTCTTGATGAGGCACCAATTCAAGGCAAGAATCAGATAGGCGATAAAGTGATTCCACTTGTCATGCTCGCCCAGCTCAATTCCAGAACTTGGTGGGAGTAAGCTCAGTATTCCTATCCCTAGGAATACGCAAGAAAAAGATAGAATAAGTAGCTTATTCCTCGTCATAGCCATAGCCATTCTTTTCTCCTTTATCGATGGCGGGAATTCCTTGGCTCATCCATATCGGCATTGGTGCAGACTTGAGGTAATGGTCAAAAAATTGTCCCATTCGCTTACTTAAATCATACTTATTGGGTAGCTTTTTCAGGTTGTGCCCATCTTTATTGTATACGAGCATCCAACATGGCTTACCAAGCCGGCGCATTCCGTTGTACATTTCAATGCCCTGATACCATGGCACTGCGCCATCATCATCATTATGCATAATTAATAAGGGAGTCGTTACTTTGGGTAAATGAAAGATTGGTGAATTCTCATAATAGAGCTCAGGTGCCTCCCAAATGGTCTTACCTATTCTACTTTGCGTGGCTTCATATTGAAATTGACGATTCAAGCCTGAACCCCATCGAATTCCTCCATATGCCGAAAACATATTGCTCACAGGTGCACCTGCCATAGCCGCAGCATAGCGATTCGTCATCGTAATCAGCTGTGCCGTTTGATACCCACCCCAACTCTGACCTTGTAGTCCCATTTTTAGAGAATCTACCGCATAATTTTTGATCATAAAGTCCGTTCCACTCATTATTGCATCATAAGCAGACCTTGCTGGGTAACCTTCTCGATAGCGGATGTCTGGCACAAAGACTAAATAATCATTAGAGGCACACTCAACGGGATTTATAATACTTGCGGAAGGTCTTGGAGAACGATAGCGATGTAGATTGTCCGAATTGAGCTCATAATAATATACAAGCATGGGATAGGTCTTGGCGGTATCGTAATCCTCCGGAAGATAAACGAGTCCCTCCAATTGAACTGAATCATAGCTCATCCAGGATACAAGGTCGACATTGGACCATTTAAGCCCTGCCTGTTGGGGATTGATGTCGGAAATCCGATTGAACCCATTCAATTTGGCATCCCCTAGATATAAATCAGGATATTGGTCAACCGTGCTTCTTCTTAGGAGCACACTTTCGCCATCCTCAGACCAAATCAAACTTACCAATCGATGAGGGGAAGCCAAGTTTTCAATCAAATCGTAATGGTCTTGATGAGGTGTGAAACCGAAAACATGCAGGCCCTTCGTAGTTTTATTAAACCCTTGAACATAGGCATTTTGAAGATTCACGAATATACTATCACTTTGCTTTTTACGAAGAGACAACTCAATATCTCTCGATACACCTTCATACTTTGAAAGACAGCTTAACGAGTCGGTATTAAAATCATATACCCAAAGGTCTCTTTCTGACTGAAAATAATAAGCCATATCCCGAGAGAAACCATAGACCTCTTTTGGTCCAGCCACTGCTGGTAAACCATTTTTGTCTCGGCTCCAAATGACACTGTCAACAGAACAGGTTAAACATATTGTATCGCGCACTTCTATACGAATTGCCATATGCTCTGAAAGCTCAGGATCAAAGAAAGTATAATACATGCCATTTGGAGAAAGCCGACCGCCAAAACGCACACCCTTTGCAATCAGCAATTCTTCTTTGGTCTTAAGATCAATTCTATAGATGTCCCTCGCCCATGGATAGCTCCATTGATTGGAAACCGCATAGGATTCATTGGAGCTCGCCAAATGATAATTCGATTCATATTCATCGTTGAAGCTCAAGCTGAGTGTATCATTATTCAATTTGTGAAGTGTTTGGTCCTTGAATGAATACAGAAACCAATCCGACTTTTTCTTCTCTCGCTTTAGGCCTTTTAATTGTTGGGGTTGAATCTTTTGGTCTAGATAATGCCAAACATCAACACTCGCCTTTTCATCTGCTAACAAAGAATCCTCTGGAGCTTCAGAAAGCTTTTTTGCCATACCAAAAACCATGTTTTGTTCATCTTTCGAGAAAAGTGGTTTTTGATTTATTGAAGGCAGGCTGTCGCCAAAGTTTAAAGCCTCAATAAACTCAGCACCAATGATTGTAGATTTATTGGTTTTGAAATCATAGACGTAAAGCTCATAGTTTTCTAAGCTCGTATCTTGACTTTGATAAAAAGCAAATTTATCGGTGCTCTCGCTCCATCTCGAAAGCTTAAACTTCTCGGCTTGATCAAATTCTCTAACAGGGTTTTTAGACCTAAGGTCGTACACACTAATGGAGTAGGATTTCTTCTTTTCTATTGTTAATTCTGTTAAAACAGCCAATCTATTCCCATCATCAGAAAGCCTAAAATCAGTAACCCCCTCAAGTGCTAAAAACACACTTGGATAGGATGTATAAACGTACAACATGTTTACCTTTCGTGGTGGCTTGGCTTTGGAAAATGGTTTCCATCCCTTCGCCTTAATTGTTGAGTTGGTGAGATAGCATAGGGTATTTCCTTCCTTTGAAAGGGCGTACTTTTTTAAACCTGCTATCTTGACAAGCGTATCTTCCTTTAGGCTAATAATGCACAATGAATCCTTCGGCCACTTGTTCTTTTTTACCTTTTTAAGTTTAAGTGTTCGAATTGTATCAAACCCAGGAGTAATTTTAAAAACGGCTAGATTTCCATCTAAATTAAAACGAAGACCCTCTGCTCTTTTAAATGAGTCTAGTTTCGATGTAGCACGCTGAAAGAGATACAAGGTAGCATCGCCCTCTAAAGGCTTCGCTTGATACCCTACCAAAGAGGCATCTTGCGACATTAATGGTGAAGATATCGAGCGCCATGTTTTATAGTCCTCTGGACCTATTGATCGTTTTTGGCCCGTTAAGATACTCACTATAGAACAAAATACACAGAGTAGAAATATGGTTTTAGTCATGTCTTTTTGTTTGTCGACTTTGAAGTTAAATATACCCCAGTAAAAATCAGCAACATATACCCCATTTTCTGTATCGTAATGGTATCGGTATAGTCTGCTGACCAGTTGAGAAAAGTGAATAAAAATGCAAAAATAATTACCAATACAGGTTGAAAATAAATATAAGCGCTGGAGACTGTTGGACTTAAATATTTAAGCCCATAGATGGTAAGAAGATAGGTCAAAAAGGTAACTCCAATAATGATATACGCGATCTTCAAATAAATCTCGTCGGGAAATCCGATAAAATTCGTTTGAAATAACCCAGAAAGTGTAGGTGGATAAATACAAACAAAACCCAATCCAAAGGTAAATACCCATGTTATTACCGTAATGGGTGCATATTTACTCATCAAAGGCTTAACCAGCACTAAATAGAAAGCATAGGACATCGCATTGATAAACAAAAAAAGGTCGCCTAATACGGACTCTCCGGCCTGCACAGAACCTGTCAGGGTCAGCAATATCGCACCAGTCGCTCCGATGATTATGCCAAGCGTACGCATCAATGAAGGCAGCTCCTTGAGGATAAAAAATGACAGAATAGCAACCATTATAGGATTCATACTCATGATGATTCCTGAATTGATAGAGGAAGATAAATTCAAGCCATGAAAAAAGAACATTTGATTGAGCGCCACCCCAAATAAGCCACATAAAATAAAGCGTGGCACATCCGCTTTCGAAATTTTCGTCTGCTTTAAAAAAAAGCTAAGTATCCAAAAGAAAATGACCGCACCACTTACCCTTAAGAGAATGAATACCGGTGGGCTGAGAAATTGTGGCATCACTCCTTTAGCCAATAGATGACCGGCTCCATATAACACGTTTACAAAAAATAAGGCGAAATGCGCCTTTAAGTTTGATGTTCTCATTATCCAAATAATCTCCGCCAGCGTGATTTGACCAAATTGGTTCTATACTCATCTAGTTTCTCGGTAACCTGATAGCCGTCAAATAAATCCATGAGTTTCGTAGTTCCATACGCCTGCTTATGATGAAATTCATTGCGGAAAATGGGGAATATCCCTAAAAATGAAATTTCTTTTGAACCTATGATGATTGGCGTCAACTCATCATTAACGTATATTGGATTACACAACATTAGATAGGTCTGCTTAAGCTGATCAGAAAGCGCCGTCAAGTTCTTATTGGCATGCATTGTGTGGCCTTCTGCATAGAATGTATTTTGCGCAACTACATGACACTTCAATTTGTATAAGGTTTCGAACAACCAATCATATTTTTTTTGGTCAATCACATCGTGAGACCAGTAGTCAGGAAGCAAAAAATATAGCTCTTTATGCGTTTTTTGAGCTTGCGAATCTTCGACGACCATTTCGTATTCACTCAAACCAGAGGTCATCAGAATATTACAAGCTTTTCCTCCGGGCGACTCAATAAAAAAATAAGTCTCACCATCCCTAATTAATGTTTTTAGGTTTTCAAAGCGATTATTTAATTCTCTTTCTATTGGCAAACCATTTTTTTTAAAAATAATAGGAATCCATTATATCACACCTATGGTGTGAGTAAATTTCACCTGTCCCCTTTGAAATAAATTTCGAATGATCAAATGGAAAACGAATCTCGACACACGAGGCAGTCCGCATGACGATATGCTTAGCTGTCAAATACGAAGCAAGCCGCGAGAGGCCATTATTGTGGCCAATCAATACAATATCATCGTCCGAATTCATCGAGCAAATGAAATCAAGTAAGTCCATTGCATTGGCTAAGTATAGACGCTTATGAAAAGAAACACCTTCAGGAGTGGTAAATATATTTGAATAGGTTTCTTTGGTTCTCTGCGCCGCCGAGCAGAGTACTTTATTTTTAGAAGTGATTTTTTTTGACAAGATAAAACTTCTCAAATCTACACATTGTACATTGCCTTTTTCAGACAATTTGCGTTCATAGTCGCCCAAGGGGGATTCTAATGCATTGGCGTGACGAACCAAATAAAGCTTCAAATCACCAAATTTTTAACCAGGTAATTTCCAATCTTATGAATGTAGGGATTGCGCAGATTGTCTTCCAAAAGCATGAGCTGCTGTATGCGGTGACAGTCTGTTCCGACAAAATCAAATTCACCGGCATCAATCAGCTTTTCTGCTTGCTTTTTTACCTCAGGTCCGTATTGCCCTGAAAGCGAATTAAGATTAATTTGAATATTTATGCCTTTTTTACGCCATTCTCTCGCCTTATCAATGTCTCCAAGAAAGTACATGTATCGTTCGAAATGAGCAATAACAGGTCGGTACTCATTTGACTTAAGCTCAAAAAATAGCTGATCTAAAAATTGCGGTTTTGAATGAAAGGCAAACTCCACCAAAACATAATTATCCCCGAAGGTCAGTAGTTCCTTGTTCGTAATTTTTGGCATCAAAGTCTCATCAAAATAATACTCTGCTGCTGCCTCAATCTCTATGGTCAGGCCGTGATTTTTCGCCTCTTTTTGAACTTTGGAAAGGCCATCCAAAATGATCTCATTTGTATTTGGAAAAGAATCTGTCATTACATGAGGAGTAGTCACAACCTTTTTGAACCCCAAACTCTGGAATTTATTCAACATTGCAATTGACTGATCCATATCTTGTGCACCATCGTCAATACCAGGAATAAGATGTGAATGAATGTCAACTTTCAAGCGACCTATATCAAAAGGTGCTAACTTTTCAGTCTTTTTAAATATGTTAGTGAATAAACCCATTATTTACGATCTCCATACATTTGACTGTAATAATCTTTGTATGAACCGCTTGTAACCTGTTCTACCCAATCTGAGTTGTTAAGGTACCAATCAACAGTTTTAGAAAGTCCTTCTTCAAAAGTAATGGAGGGCTTCCAGCCTAATTCTTTCTCTAGTTTAGTCGCATCAATTGCATAGCGCTTATCATGCCCCGCGCGGTCTGCTACATAGGTAATCAGTTGTTCCGATTCGCCTTTACTTCTTCCCAACTTTTCATCCATCAGTCGGCATAAAAAGCGAACAAGCTCAATATTTGTCCATTCGTTCAAACCACCAACATTATAGGCTTCACCAACGCTGCCATTTGTAAATATGGTATCAATGGCACTTGCATGATCCTCTACCCACAACCAATCTCGAATATTGTCACCTTTACCGTATACGGGAAGTGCTTTCTTGTTGAGGATATTATGAATCATCAAAGGAATTAGCTTTTCAGGAAAATGATGGCTTCCATAATTGTTTGAGCAATTTGAAATTTTTACTGGCAAGCCATAGGTATGGTAATAGGCCCGCACAAAATGATCTGAAGACGCCTTTGAGGCTGAATATGGGCTTCTAGGATCATAAGACGTTTCTTCAGTGAATAAGCCTTCGTCGCCAAGAGAGCCATAGACTTCATCCGTTGAAACGTGGTGAAACACATGTTCGCCTGAGGTCCAAAATTCCTTTGCCGCATTCAATAAATTAACCGTTCCAACAACATTAGACATCACAAATTCCATTGGACCCTCAATTGATCGGTCCACATGAGATTCAGCAGCCAGGTGAATTACATGGGTGATATTGTGTTTAATAAAAAGGAGTCTGACTGCATCGCTGTCTGTAATATTCAATCGTTCAAAAAAGTAATTAGATGCTCCTTGGATGTCCCTTAAGTTTTCTAAGTTACCTGCATAGGTTAGTGCATCACCGTTGATGATCTTGTCATTCGGATAGTTTTGAACAAAACGACGAACAACATGTGAACCAATAAAGCCGGCCCCACCAGTAATGAGTATATTTCGACTATTCATTTTATAAACTCCAGTATTCTAATTCATTCATTTGGTCTTTGTAGATTCCTTTCACATCGACAAATACACCATTCTTATCTTTTAATACCGACTGAAAATAAGCCTCATCTAATTTCAGATACTCCGCGTGATTTACGGCTACAATTACAGCATCGTAACCCTCACCTACCGAAGCTGCAAGTGGAATGCCGTACTCATGTTCCATTTCATTCGAGCTCGCGTGTGGGTCAACCAAATCCACTTTTACTTGAAAGGACTTCAGTTCATTGACAATATCAATTATTTTAGAATTTCGAATGTCTGAAACATCCTCCTTAAAAGTTGCACCCATGACCAATACTTTCGCATCTTGGATGTGCTTTCCTTGTGCCAAAATTTTCTTAACGGTCTGCTTTGCAATGTAAAAACCCATTGAGTCATTCACAGAACGACCACTCGTAATCACTTTTGCATGATAGCCTGATTGTTGGGCTTTATGTGTCAAATAATACGGATCGACACCAATGCAATGCCCACCAACCAAGCCTGGTGAAAATTTTAGGAAATTCCATTTTGTCCCGGCGGCCTCTAAGACATCAAATGTATTGATATTGAGCTTATTAAAAATAATGGAAAGTTCATTGATTAACGCAATGTTGACGTCTCTCTGCGTGTTTTCAATGATTTTAGCAGCTTCAGCGACTTTAATACTTGGTGCTCTATGGACACCTGCGCCAACCACCAATTCGTATGTTTTAGCAATTTCTTCAGAAGATTCAGGACAACAACCTGAGGAAACTTTAACCACATTTTGAAGGGTATGTACTTTATCTCCTGGATTGATTCTTTCTGGAGAATAACCAACCTTGAAGTCCTCTTGAAACGTCAATCCCGACCCTTTTTCAAGAACCGGAATACAGTCCTCCTCAGTACATCCTGGATAAACTGTGGATTCATAAACCACATAGTCCCCCTTTTTTAAAACTTTTGCAACTGTTTTGCTTGCACCCAAAAGCGGTGTTAAGTCAGGTAAATTCGCATCATCAATAGGAGTTGGTACGGCCACAATGTAGAATTGAGCGTCCTGCAAATCATTAATATCGGCTGAAAACAAAATGTCACATCCCTCAAAGTCTTTCGAATCTAATTCATTACTTGGATCAATATTGTTTTTCATCATATCGACTCGCTCTTGATTGATATCAAAACCAACTACCTTTATTTTTCTGGCAAAATCTAATGCAATAGGCAAACCAACATAACCCAAACCAATCACGGCAAGCTTCGACTCACCTTTCAACATGCTATCGTAGATTAAATCACTCATCTCTTTTTTTATTTTCGTTTCTAACCTTATAAATTCTTTCTATTATTTCTACCACTTTCAATCCTTCTAAAGCATTCGTGGTGGGAGATTTTCTTCCTTTTACTCCATCTATAACATTGGATATCACATAATTATGATTGGCCGCCGAACCTTTGTATGGCCCGTAGTCATTGGCTGGATTTGAGGCTGCAAGCACCGGCATCTCATAGTCTTTAATATTACAGATTTCAACATCATTCATATACTGACCGCCTATTTTAACACTCCCTTTTTCGCCTATGATAGTCATAGAAGACTCTAAATTTTGATTTGCAACAGCGGTAGAATAATTTAAACATCCCATTCCGCCATTTACAAAATCAAAACTTACAAAGCCAGAGTCTTCAAAATCTGTGGAATCTTGATGGGTGAAGTCATTGAATTTTCCTTCTATATTGTCAATGTCTCCGAACAACCAATACATAATGTCAATAAAATGGGAAAATTGGGTATACAAGGTCCCACCATCGAGCTCTTGCGTACCTTTCCATCCACCCTTTTTGTAATAACGGGCGTCACGGTTCCAATAGCAGTTCAACTGAACCATGAATATCTCACCCATAACCCCATCCGTAATTAACGACTTAATCCACTGAGAAGGAGGTGAATACCTATTTTGCATAACGCAAAACACCTGTTTAGAGACCTCAAGTGCTTTGAATATGATTCTTTCACAATTGTCTTTAGACAAGCCCATTGGTTTTTCGCAAACTACATGTTTTTTATGCTCTAATGCCTTTAATGACTGAGATGCATGTAAGCCATTCGGCGTACATATATTTACGACATCTATGTCAAGCGAACTACTAAGTAATTCTTCAATACTCGAGAAAAATGGAACATCAAAGCGTTCTGCTTCGCATTCCTTCTGCGAACGGCAATCAACCAAGGCAACTAATTCTGCCTCATTTTCCCGCATAATCATTTCAGCGTGTCTTTTACCAATATGGCCAGCGCCGACAACCGCAAATTTTACTTTATTCTTCATCATATTTTCTGAACGGTTTGATTCAACAACTTGTATTTCTCATTTGATTCAGGACAAATTGCTATTCCATCCGAATTAAATTCTAAACGATGTCCGTATTCGCTCATCCAACCAATTTGTCGAGCAGGGTTGCCAACAAACAAAGCGTAAGACGGAACCGTTTTTGTAACTACCGCACCAGCACCTATGAACGCAAACTGACCTATATCGTGCCCACAAACAATGGTCGCGTTTGCCCCTATACTCGCTCCTTTTTTGACTAACGTTTGTGAATACGAACCCCTTCTATTTACAGCGCTTCGTGGGTTCAAAACATTCGTGAAAACCATCGAAGGACCTAGAAAAACATCATCCTCGCAAACAACACCGGAGTATATAGAAACGTTATTTTGAACCTTTACATTATTGCCTAAAACTACCTCAGGCGATACAACCACATTTTGACCAATATTACACTTTTTGCCAATCGTACAATCAGACATAATATGCGAAAAATGCCAAATTTTCGTTCCTATACCGATTGAGCAACCGGCATCAATGACAGCAGTATCATGCGCAAAGTAATCCATTAGCGTACTATGTATTTATCAAAATTCATATGCTCTTTTTCATAAAGTTCCTCTTTCGAGAGGGACTTAAAATACTCATAAGTTATCCTCAAACCTTCCTGTCTGGATACTTTTGGTTCCCAACTTAAAAGTTTTTCGGCTAAGGTAATATCAGGCCTCCTCTGTTTGGGGTCATCAACAGGCAAGTCTTTATAGATCACCTTTTGGTCAGTTCCTGTAAGCTCGATGATTTCTTCTGCAAATTGTGATATGGAGATCTCAGATGGGTTACCAATATTCACTGGGTTTGCATAGTCACTATGTAACAAACGATAGATTCCTTCAACCAAGTCATCCACATAACAAAAGGATCTGGTTTGAGAACCATCTCCAAAGACAGTCAAATCCTCTCCTCTTAATGCCTGACCAATAAATGCAGGAAGTACGCGGCCATCATTCAATCGCATCCTTGGACCATAAGTGTTAAATATTCTTACAATTCGAGTCTCAACACCGTGAAAAGTATGGTAGGCCATCGTCATTGCCTCTTGAAAACGTTTTGCTTCATCGTAAACCCCTCTTGGTCCCACTGGATTTACATTACCCCAGTAACTTTCTGGTTGCGGATGTACATCTGGGTCTCCATATACCTCGGAAGTTGATGCAATCAAAACCCTTGCTTTTTTTACACGAGCCAAACCAAGACAATTATGAATACCCAATGATCCAACCTTTAAGGTCTGAATTGGAATTTTTAAATAGTCAATCGGACTCGCTGGAGATGCAAAATGAAGTATGTAGTCTAATTCGCCCGGAATATGAATATGTTTCGAAACGTCATGGTGGTGAAATTCAAAATTAGAGTGCTTCACTAAATGTTCAAGATTCTTCATTCTACCCGTAATGAGGTTATCCATACCAATAACGTGAAAGCCGTCATTGACAAAGCGATCACATAAATGTGAACCTAGAAAACCTGCAGCACCAGTGATAAGAACTCTTTTCATGTTTAATCGATTATTTTTCTCCCAATGCTTGAGTAGTAAAACCCTTTTGCATTCATATCTTCAACATCAAATAAATTTCTACCATCAAAAATCACTGCATCGTTCATAAACGATTTCATTTTTTCAAAATCAGGGTTCCTATACAAACTCCATTCGGTACAGATCAATAAGGCGTCTGCTCCATCCAACGCTTCATATTCATTTGTTGAAAATGATATTTGCTTGCCAATAGAGAGTGACTTGAAATTATCTATTGCCTCAGGGTCATGAGCCACAACATTTGCCCCAGCATTAAGCAGTCTTTCAATCATGTAACGCGAGGGTGCTTCTCTAATATCATCTGTATCGGGCTTAAATGAAAGACCCCAAATTGCAATTTTTTTACCCTTTAATTCGCCTTTGAAAAAATTCTTAATCTTGGGGAAAAGAATTGTTTTTTGCTCATGATTCACCTTTGTGACTGCATCTAGAATTTGAAAATCAAAGTTTTTATCTTTTCCGGATTTAACTAGCGCTTGAACATCTTTAGGAAAACAAGAGCCTCCAT
>CAJWAO010000062.1 GCA_913020765.1 uncultured Flavobacteriales bacterium
CGACAAGTACTTATTTTAATTTTCCAACTACCGGTATTCAGCTTGTCACCTTAACCTCTAAAAGTGATCAAGGTTGTGTCATTGATACCACATTTACCGTTGATGTGAACGAAGAGCTTAATGCAAATTTTAATGTTGACCCCGAGATATTGGTTTCAGATGTTCCTATTACTTTCGAAAATACAAGTATTGGTGCGGACAGCTCATATTGGGACTTTGGCGATGAGGGTGGTATTAACTTCAATAATAATATTGAAAATACGATAACCTATTCAAGCTTACTCAATGAAGCCTACATTGATATCGTATTAATGACTGTGAATGATTTTGGATGTCGAGATACAATCAGTAAAACTTTATTGGTCAATGAAGCATTTTATGATATCAACCTAAAAACTTTATTCGCCCAAGATATTAACGGATTCTTGACCGTTGGGGTTGAAATAGAAAACCTTGGGACAATCCCATTAGAAAACCTTAATCTAACGCTTAAAACGCCTGAGAACGGACCTATTCAGGAGAATTGGTCAGGATCAATCTTAAAAGCTGAAAGCGAAATATATATTTTCAACGCGCAACCCTCAGCATTCATTACTGATCAAGATGAAACAGAACGATTCGTATGTGTTGAGGCTCAGAATGCCAATATTTCAACTTACCTTGATCTAAATCAAGAAAACAATATAAATTGTAAAAATATTGAAGGAGAGGGCCTGGTATTATTGTCCATGTTTCCGAACCCAAGTGATCAAGACATTACCATATCTACCTTACTTAGCGCAGCCGCATCATTGGAAATCGAGTTTTTTGACCAAAGAGGTCGTATTGTATATAAAGAGATTACTCCTGAGCTTCTCATAGGTATTCATAGCTTCAACATCCCTTTTTCTAAATTTGAAAAAGGAGTCTACACAGTTCGCATAAGCGACGGGGAAAGTAGCCTTATTCACAAAATGATGCGCCACTAAACTTTACGTGGTTTTTGGTCCAAAAGACACTTCCTTTTTAGTCCATCCGTTTTTTTGTACATTGTCAATATCTAAATCAACGACATGTCAAAATCATTGCTAGCTGTATCATTTCTATTTCTTGGTTCATTCTTATTCGGTCAAAGCACAGTTTGCGGCAAAAAAAACCGAGTTCAATCGCAGCTCAAAAGTAATTCGCTCAGTATTGCTCAAATTGCTGAAACAGAATACTATGACGTTCATTTCTATCATTTAGACTTAAACATGACGAATATGAGTACTGACTTGTCCGGAACTGTAAGAATGGATGCAAGTGCAAAACAGCCCTTAGATTCTGCACTCTATGAACTTTTCTCAGGATTTACGATTACAGAAATTAGAGTCAATGGCAATGCGGTTGATTATTCAAGAAACAATTCAGCCATCAAAGTTCCCGTCAATGCGGCACAAAATGAAAACTTCTCTATTGAAACGGATTATTCAGGTACGCCACCAACAGCGGCGACAAACCCTCTTGGTGGTTCTGGGATGTCTCAGGATGACTCTCCAACTTGGGGAAATGAGGTCGTATGGTCACTTTCTGAGCCCTTTTCGGCTTATGAGTGGTTTCCCTGTAAGCAAAGCCTTACAGACAAAGCGGATAGTAGCTATTTCTTTATAACGGTACCCTCTAATCTAAAGGCTGGATCCAACGGTATTCTTGAACAAGTCGTTAATTTAGGCAATGGCTTCAGTCGATACGAATGGAAGCACCGCCACCCTATTGATTATTACCTAATATCAGTATCTGTTGCGAGCTATGTTGAATATAACGTTTATGCAAATCCCGCTGGTGCACCCAACCCCATTTTGATTCAAAACTATATTTATGACAATCCACAAACCTTACCCTATTTTCAGGATGATATTGATGAAACCGCAGACTTTATGGAGCTATTTTATGAACTATATGGTCCCTACCCTTTTGAAGATGAAAAATATGGCCACTGTATGGCACCCTTTTCAGGGGGCATGGAGCACCAGACCATGACGACTCAGGGGTTCTTTACAAGGGGATTAACCACCCATGAATTGGGGCATCAATGGTGGGGAGATAATGTAACTTGCGCGTCCTGGTGTGACATTTGGATCAATGAAGGTTTTGCATCATACAGTGAGTATTTAATGCTGGAAAATCTTTACCCTAACGAAAGTGCAGGTCATATGCAAGATGTACATGACAATGTAATGAATCAAAACGGAGGAAGTGTCTGGGTATTGGATAGTCTGAATGAAAATAGAATATTTAGCGGAAGGTTGACCTATGACAAGGGTGCTGCAATCGTACATACCATGAGGTACATGGTAAATAATGATGAATTATTCTTTGAGATTCTCAGGGATTTTCAAGTATCATTTAAGGACAGCACAGCTCATGGGATTGATTTTAAGGAAGCGCTTGAGGATGCGACTGGGCTTGATTTCAATCCAGTTTTTGAGGAATGGTACTTTGGAGAGGGCTACCCTACCTATTCTCTGCTTTGGCAGCAAAGTGGAGAAGATGTTATCGTCCAGATAAACCATACCACCTCAAAACCAAATGTAACCGCCACATTTACGAATGATTTAGACATTCGATTTATTAGACCTGGTATAGGCGATACAATCGTTAGATTTGATATAAGTAACAATTCGCAAACATTTACCATAAGTAATATAGGAACAATTGCATCTTCCATTTTAATTGATCCTGAAAATTGGATCATCAATCAGGTGGGCAGTATCAATCAGAGTGATGAACTGAGTTTGATTGAAAACGGAGAAAATAATATGAATCTCAGTATCTATCCAAATCCGTCATTCGGTACATTTCAAATTCATGGTTTAACTCAGAAAGCAGAACTTACGATATACGATTTAAAAGGTAAAGAAAGAAAAAAAGTAAGTGTTTTACCCAATGATATTATTGATATTAAAAATTTAGGTGAAGGTTCTTTTATAATTGAAATACAATTAGTTAATAACAAAAAAAGATTCAAAATAATCACGATTTAGGCCAATACACCTTCCTTTAATGAAAAGGGAGAAATCAATATTCGTTTCGGTTTTATTTTTCTCAATACCCACCTCGTTTTTACCGCAGCAAAAGGCGCCATCTTTTTACGAATAGGGATGATAAATTCATTTTTATTCCGTTCCTCCAGACTAGAATAAATTAGTTCATCAAGCATTTTTGTAAACGACTCCAGCCCAAGCTCAACAATTTTATTTGATTTTGGAAATGGTTTTTTATACATCAACTCGTAGAAAGTTTCAAATGTCCCTGACGAACCGAGAAGCGCTGGGATGCTTTTATCAGAAAAAAAGCCCATTGAACGCTCATCAAGAAATGACTCTATCTGCAGAACATCTTTGGCAGTAAACGGATCATTAACTGAAAAACCCTGATATAGACGAGACACTCCTATATTCAGAGAAACCTCACTACATATACCTTCATTATTGGCCTCTATGAATTCTGTGCTCCCCCCACCGATATCCATAATCAATGTATGCTCTTTAAAATCGTAACACAGTCCGACCCCTTTGTAGATGAGTTCAGCCTCTTTCATTCCAGATACTACAGTTACACTCCAAGCAAACCTATCGAATATAGCGGCAGTGAATTCTGTTGCATTTTTCGCATCACGAACTGCTGAGGTAGCAATCAGTATTGGTTGTACCACAGGATAATTCAGAAGAATACCTCGAAACTTTTCAAAGGCATCCAGCGCACGCTGAATGGCATCATCCGCTAGAACCCCTTCGTTAATCCCGCCCATACCTAAAGAAACGGCGACCTTATGCGACTCAATAATAGTGAGTCCGCTCTTTGAACGATTTGCAATTAAGAGGTTAAAAGTATTGGTCCCAATATCAATAACCGCACTTACACCCTGGTCCTCCATCTAAAAAGCGATTTTAGTGATAGGCGGTGACCGAAGGATAAAAGACTTGATTGGAATACCTTTCCGGCAATCGCAAGTATTACAAAAGCAGACAGTAGCAATATTAAAAAGCTGATCCACAATAAATACCCTTCACCAAGCGCATAACCCATCGACAACTTCACCATAACAGCCATCGGCGCTGTAAAAGGAATATATTGACATATTGAAGAAAATTGAGAAGATGGATTTAGAACCATAAAGTATCCAGCAAACAAAGAAAATAAAAGCAGCAGCACTAAAGGGAGAATTAGAACCTGACCATCACCTTCCGAACCCATTGCGGCTCCGATTAAACTGAAGAATGCACCATAAAATATATATGCCACTAAAAAGAATAAAAAGAAAAATGGCAACATCAAGGCCAAATTGATGCGGTCATAGAGCAAATGAATCACATCATTATTGCGCACCCTTTGAAATTCATTCTGTAGCAATTCGGTCGCCCCTTCAGAAACTTGAACACCGGATAGGGATTGATTCAGGAAGAAATCGGAAAACAAAAACTCCTGAAATAAATACAAACCGCACACAATAAGTACCAATGAAACCACGAGCTGAAGTAGCGCAGCTGCACCCACTCCAATAATTTTACCCATCATAAGCTGCGTTGGAGAAACAATGGAAACCATGACTTCAACGACTCTATTTGCTTTTTCACGTGCAACACCCCGAAGGATAGACATACCGTAAAATAAAGTGAATAAAATAATAATCGAGCCAAAGAAATAACCTACCCATCCCGCTTCACCGTCATTTGAATTTGTTGGATTGGTTATGCTTCTAAAATCTAAATTCAAAGGTTGCTTTAGTTGCCTGAAATCATCCACAGTTAAATCAGAAAACTCGTCAATGAGCACCTCCTCTATTCTCCGCTCAAAAGTAAAACGAATTGAGTTCTGAATACGATTTGATAAATAGTCTCGATAAAAAATAAAAACCTTTTTGTTGTTTAGTACTTTCTCATTGACCTCCAACAAAGCATCAAATTCTTGGTAGGGTTTACCTTTTGAGAACTCGTCTATTTCGAGATAATCTGAAACAAAAGAGTACCGCAAATTAGGATCCTCTTTGGACGAAATAACACCTCGTAAAATATCACCTGGATCGGCGATTAAGACATGCACGTTTTTCTTGCCTTCATCTGCGGCTTTCACCAAAAGGTAAAAGCAGGTCAATATAAAAATGGGTCCTAATACGAGTACTAGCGTATATGAACGCTTAAAGACTCTTTGCTTTATCTCCTTCCAAGAAATGAGTAAAATGGAATTCATTCGTTCTCTAGTTTTTCAATCAAACCAATAAAAATATCTTCCAAATTAGGCTGCTCCATATGAACCGCCTCAATAGCGACGTTCCCTTGAAGATTTTTAATCAAATCATCCACAGATTTTTCACCACGCTTTAATAGTCGGGCTTCTGTGATTCCATCGGAAAGCTCAAGCTGATTCACAAGCTCAAAGTCTGTCCAAAGGGCATTTGCAAAAGCAATTCCTGTTCCCTTGTAACGAACCACAAAATGATTGGACACATAATCTTTAAATAAATCGCCGATTGACGAGGCCGAAACAACCTCTCCCTTGTTCAATAATACGACGTGTGAGCACATATCTTGAACCCTCTGCATGTTATGCGTACTCAAAAGGATTGTTTTACCTGCATCTTTAAATTCAAACAGCAACCTCTTGATCAAATCAATATTCATAGGATCAAAACCCGTCAAAGGTTCATCTAAGATTAGAAATTCTGGATCATGCACAATCGCCACTGCAAATTGAACTTTTTGCGCCATACCTTTTGACAATGACTCGATCTCTTTGTTACGCCAAGCTTTCATTTCAAGCTTTTCAATCCAATAATTGGCACTGGATGTCGCTTCGGCGTTGGATAACCCTCGTAGCCTTGCAAAAAAGGTAAGCTGCTCCTGCACAGACAAATCCGGATACAATCCCCTTTCCTCAGGAAGGTAACCAATGTTTTTGAGGTGCTCCTTTTTGAGCAATTGACCGTTAAACTTTAAATAACCATCATCGGGAAAATACATCAGATTCATTAGTCTGATCAAGGTCGTTTTACCAGCGCCATTTGGTCCAAGAAGTCCAGTAATCTTTCCTTTAGGAATATTCAAAGAAACGTTGTTTAAGGCTGACTTGCGTCGAAAAGACTTTGAAACATGCGAAATCTCAATCATACAAGTGTAAATCTAAAAAAAGTTGAGGAGTCTACTCCTTTCAGACCCAATAATCTTTTAGGGACCTCCAACGGTAAATTCTCTTAAAGATAAATACCAACAAAATGAGAAAAGCAATAGACACGAGCAACATATTCAACGAAAATTCGGGTGCCGAATAATCAAGAAATAGTGCGTCTGTCTGAAATACCTGCCAGTCATTTGAAACAATTAGAGCGGCAAATATATTATTTGCAGCATGGAAGCCAATAGAAAGCTCTAAACCATTATCGAAAACTGCCAAACATCCTAAAAATATTCCAATGATTATGTAATAGGATAACACGTGATAGCCTATCGCTTCTATTTCAGGGTTGCCAATATGCATAAGTCCAAAAAATACTCCAGAAATAAGGACTGCAAGGATATTAGAACCAAACTTTGTCTTCAGGCCTGGCATGAGGTAGCCCCGAAACAACAATTCCTCTAGCGTAGTTTGAAAAGGAATCATCACAAAAGAAATAATTAATAAGGGAATAAATCGATGCCATTGCAGGTTCCAAATAATTTCTTCTGAAAAGAAAATCTGAATGCATGTGGTCAACAATAAAATAATGAATACGAGAGAGAAACTTAAAAAAACCCTACTCCAATCAAATTGACTTCTTTTTGTGAAAACGGATAAGGTTTTTCGTTTATGTATCCACTTTATTGCACACAAAAAAACAACAAAAACAAGAAGAAAAGGAAATAATAGCCAGAAAAACACACGATTACTACCAAGAGTCGACATATATTCTTGAATATCAACAGCATCAGACCAGACAGCACTAGAATTTAAAATATAGTCTACGTGTAATCCAACACCTCCAAACAAATAAAAGAACACAACCAATAGTACAGTAGCTATAACTTGTAGCACTGTTGAAGGATTCTTTGAGCTCAGGTCGATAAACCGGGTCATGAGAACATATCCCTCATCTGCTTAAAGAAGCCTTTGTCTTTATCGCCTGCCTTAGGCTGGAAATTTTCAGATTTCTTCAAGTTCTCAATAATTACCTTCTCTTCTTTGGATATTTTTGTTGGCGTCCAAACGTTAATATGAGCGAATAAATCCCCCGAACCGTAACCTTGAACATTTGGTAATCCTTTACCTCGCAGACGAAGGACCTTACCACTTTGAGTACCAGCGTCAATTTTTATTTTGACCTTGCCAGAAAGCGTCGGTATTTCAATGCTCTCACCGAGGACAGCATCCATAAAGCTAACAAAGGCCTCGTAGTGCACATTATCACCGTCTCTTTTAAGCTCTTCGTGTTCGACCTCTTCAATCACTACAATTAAATCTCCGGGAACACCATTAAAAGGGCCAGCATTTCCTTTGCCTCTTACATTTAGCTGCATACCATCTTCGACACCAGCTGGAATCTCGATTTCAATCACCTCTTCCTTCCTTACTAAACCATTCTGGTCGGCTCCCGTGGGCTTCTGATCGATCATCTTTCCTGCACCATGGCAAACATTACAGGCAGATTGTGTTTGCATTGCTCCGATGAAAGTCTGCGCCATACGTGTGATTCTCCCGGTGCCGTTACATGTCGAACAAGACTTAAAGGTAACACCATCTGCATTGACGAGCTTATTGACCTTGATTTTCTTCTGGACACCATTGGCAATATCTTCCAATGTCATTTTCATTTTGACGCGAAGGTTTGAACCCTTGACGACCCGTTCTCCTCCTCTGCCTCTGCTTCCGCCAAAGCTTCCACCAAAAGCACCTCCAAAAATATCACCAAACTGAGAAAAAATATCGTCCATATTCATGCCGCCTCCACCAAAACCTTGGCCCATACCGGCATGACCGTATTGGTCATAACGCGCCTTCTTTTCCGCATTACTCAGAACTTCATATGCCTCAGCAGCCTCCTTAAATTTCTCTTCAGCTTTTGAGTCATCCGGATTTTTATCTGGGTGATATTTAATGGCTAATTTCCTGTAGGCCTTTTTAATTTCCGATTCAGATGCACCTTTGGACAAACCCAAAACCTCATAATAATCTCTTTTCTGACTCATCTATCTTTTTTATTATTGACCGACAACAACTTTAGCAAATCTCAATACCTTATCATTGAGAAAGTAACCCTTTTCAACATCGTCAATGACTTTTCCTTTCATCTTTTTGTCTTCTGTGGGTAAATTGGCAATCGCCTCATGAAGCTCGGGATCAAAGACCTCTCCTTTAGCTTCCATTGCCTTGAGACCTTTAGATTGCAATAGGCCTTTGTATTTATTATAAATTAAAGAAAAACCCTCCTTGATTCCTTCAATATCATCTGCATCCGCATTGTTGGTAATTGCTCTTTCAAAATCATCGATAACGGGAATGAGATCCTTCAATAAATCTGAATTTGCATTCGTAATTAAATCCAATCGTTCTTTATTTGTTCTTTTTCGATAATTCTCGAATTCGGCGTATAGGCGTAAAAAACGGTTGTTTAATTCATTATATTTTTCTTCTGGCGTGAGTTCTTTTTCAACTTTCGTCTCTTCATTTGTATTCTCGGAAACTTGATTTTCTTCAACTACGCTTTCAACGTTTTCTGCTTTTTTACTCTCTTTTTTCTTCTTAGCTGCCATAGTGGTATAATTTCACAACTCCAATGACAAAGATACTGCCACAATTGTTTTTAAGACATGCTGTCAGACTTTTTTTCAATTATGCGAAAAAGTGTCATATTTTAATTTACTTCAACACGTAAGTACTGTCTTATAAACATATAGAATGTACAAGGCCAAATTTCAAAAAATTGTAGAATTTCGAAGGGGCAAGAGAGGCTTTAATGAAAAAAAAGTCAAAAAACTGCTTGAGCTACTAAGAGGAGCTAAAATAAATATGATTGTCTAAGTCGGAAAAGGAATATACCGAGATTTTTGGGGTTCGATATTTCGCTTACCCTGTGACAACTTTGAAAAGAAAAAATGCGCCTTATTCGGAATCTTTTTCTTTCGAATTTTCTTTCGGCGCTCCTTTAGTTTTTTTCTTGATTACCACTAGACCATCCTTTGCTTTATTGAGGTCCATTGAAACTTTCTCTCCCTCCTTGAAAGTAGACTTAATAATTTCCTCAGCAAGGGGATCTTCTATATATTTTTGTATAGCTCTTTTCAGTGGTCTTGCGCCAAATTTTTCATCGTAGCCTTGATCTACAATAAACTCCTTGGCTTTTTCAGTCAAAGATATGCCGTAACCAAGAGACAAGATTCTATCGTAGAGGTTGGTCAATTCGATATCAATGATACTATGAATTTCTTTTCTTCCTAAGGATTTAAACATAATCATGTCATCAATTCTATTCAAAAACTCTGGTGAAAACGCCTTCCTCAATGCATTTTGTATAACGGACTTAACATTATCCTCTTTTGATTCCTGCTGTGCCTGAGTACCAAAACCAACACCTGTACCAAAGTCAGCCAGCTGTCTGGCACCAATATTCGAGGTCATGATCAGTATGGTATTCTTGAAATCAATTTTCCTTCCTAAACCATCAGTCATATGCCCATCGTCTAAAACTTGAAGCAATAAATTGAAAACATCTGGGTGGGCCTTTTCGATTTCATCAAGCAAAATAATCGAATAGGGCTTTCTTCTGACCTTCTCAGTAAGTTGACCTCCTTCTTCGTATCCAACGTATCCGGGAGGGGCGCCAACAAGCCTTGAAAGCGAAAATTTCTCCATGTACTCGGACATATCAATTCTAATCAATGCTTCTTCTGTATCAAATAGTTTTTTTGCTAATATTTTTGCCAACTGTGTTTTACCTACACCCGTTGGACCTAGAAAAAAGAAAGAACCTATTGGCTTATTGGGATCTTTTAAACCGGCTCTATTTCTCTGAATTGCCTTTACCACTTTATCAACGGCCTCATCCTGACCAATCACGAGGCTCTTAATTTCATCTGACATCACAACGAGCTTACCCGTTTCTGACTGTGAAACCTTTGTCACAGGAATTCCACACATCATTGAAACTACCTCAGCAACATGCTCCTCCGTCACTTCAATTTTGTTATTTTTAGATTCCTCTTCCCATTTCAGTTTTGCAGCCTCTAACTTTTCAAGAAGCTTTCTTTCATCATCTCTGAGCTCAGCAGCCTTTTCATATTGCTGAGAACGAATTACATTTGCCTTTTCTTCCTTCA
>CAJWAO010000063.1 GCA_913020765.1 uncultured Flavobacteriales bacterium
AAAAAAATGCTCCTTGTAATTACACTTGGAGCATTTCTTTTTTTATTTTTTTTACCTGTAGACTATTTTGATAAAGGACAGAGTATGTGTCTGTCTATGGTTTTTTTTGATTTAGAATGTCTAGGGTGCGGTTTGACGCGAGGTATCATGCACCTCATGCATCTCGATTTTCATACGGCTTGGGAATTCAATAAGCTTTCTTTCATCATATTACCAATAGGTATTCTATTGTGGATCCATCTTTTTGGGATTTTAATTGAGAGACCTTATTTATCTTTTTTCAAAAGGTTCTACTAAGCAATTTTAAAAATGTAACCTCAAAAAAATACTTCCGTAAATAGTATGAAAACATTGAAATAAATAAATAACCTACCGTAAGTATTTATCCAAAAAAGTGAGCTCTGCCTCACTTTTTTACTTTATGCTTAAAATTTGAGTATTCTTTCCATTAATTGAAATTGAAGCACCGACTCTTTTTCTTTCTAATATTTTTGCAACAGGAGCATTACCAGATATACACAATATCTCCTGATTCTCAAACTTTATTTTGCCTAAAGGTAAGCCAATGAAAAACCAACCCAGATTGGTCAATACTAGACTACCAAAGTTGACTTCATAAGAAACATTAATCGTTTTCAGCTTTAATACTAGACTATCCATGGAAATTTGATTCTGAAGATTTTGAGCTGCTTTATTTCTTTCTTGTTGCATTAATTCCCGAGAAGTATCATGTTTATCTCCCGCTGTACTCTGTGTCTCAGAATCTATAGATTCCTGAATACCCTCTAGTATAATTGAAGCCTTCGAGATACCATTTCTAACCCTCTTATGAATTGCATCCAGAAAATCCGCTTTACTTATATCTTTTTCCATTTCAGCCAAATAAAAAAACATTCATTAGAATGTAGTTTGGTACGAAAATAGTACTTTCAAATCATATTTAACATTATGAAAACCATCAGTATTTTATGCTCTCTATTAAGCTTTATTTCCCTCAGCCAAAGCTCAATGTCACTTGTTTTTTTAGGAGATATTATGGGACATGGTGGTCAAATTGAAGCAGCTCATGATCCGAAAGACAAAACATACAACTATGATATTGTTTTTAGTCAACTACGTGAAATTATCCAAAAACCTGACTTCGCCATAGCAAATCTTGAAGTAACATTAGCAGGAGCGCCATACACTGGATACCCTCAATTTTCATCGCCAGACGCACTCGCCGAGGCCTGTAAAAATAATGGTATAGATATTTTGTTGACTGCGAACAACCACTCATGTGATCGCGGCGGAAAGGGAATAATAAGAACCATTGATGTACTCGATAAACTCAATATTGCGCATAACGGCACCTACAAAAATCCCAACGATAGAAGGTTAAGAAATCTCATGATTTTAAAAAAAGGCGACATCACAGTGGGGATGCTGAATTACACCTATGGAACAAATGGTTTAAAAGCGCCAAAACCAACTTCAGTGAACTACATTGATACCAATCAAATCTTATTGGATATTGAGCAAAGTAGGAATGAAAACTTAGATGCATTAATAGCAAACGTCCATTGGGGAATAGAATATCAAACTAAACCCAATAAGTTTCAAAAGAAAATTACTGACTTCCTATTTCGAAATGGAGTAAATATAATTATTGGTGGTCATCCACATGTGCTTCAAAAAGTTGAGTGGGATAAAGAAAAAGACCAGCTTGTCGCCTACTCTTTGGGTAATTTTGTGTCAAATCAAGCAAGTGTGAATACGGATGGAGGAATGATGCTTGAAATTGAACTCGAAAAAAACAATGATATATTAAAGATCAAAAATGCCGGCTATCACCTTATTTGGGTCAATAAACCGACAAGAGCAAATAAAAAAGTATTTGAGGTACTTCCTTGTTCAAGTTACCCGGCAAAAAAACAAATAAAAAATCCAGAACACCTCTCTAGGATGAAGATTTTTATAAAGAATGCAAGAAAAATAATGTCGGAAAACCGGAATGTTAAAGAGCTCAACCCAGCCGTTTTAACGGATTGAAAACTCCTTTTGTACACATTATCGGACAATTACCGTCTAATTTGATGTGAGCGTTATAAATCCTCCTGGACTGACTATTGAACTTAAAGCCATTCTAAAAACGTTTTAAATCTCACTAAAAAATAGAAATAAAAACTGATGAGAAATCTAATAAACAATATGTAAAAATGACATTAACCCTTTATTTTACAAGGTTTTGAGCCATGTTTATTAACAAAATAGGCCACTTATCAACATTTTAAGCACTTTTTACCCCTCAAACCTTGACTGACATTGATATTCGGATATATTTGTTGTGATAAATATTTATTAATTATTTAAAACAACTCATTATGAACAAAGCAGAATTGATTGACGCGATGGCAGGTGAAGCTGGATTGTCTAAGGCTGATGCTAAAAAAGCATTGGATGCTTTTGTAGGTGCAACAACTGGTGCATTAAAAAAAGGTGACCGTATTTCTTTAGTAGGATTCGGATCTTTCTCTATCACTAGAAGAGCAGCTCGTGCAGGACGTAACCCTAAAACGGGTGCGGTTATCCAAATTGCAGCTAAAAACACAGTAAAATTCAAAGCAGGTGCGGACCTTTCGTCTAGCGTAAACTAAGAATTTACATTTATTTTAAAAGCCATCAGTTAATGATGGCTTTTTTTGTGCTCTTTTTTTCGAAAAAATCTAAGTAGCGGATTGTTTTTTAATTATTTTCCAAAACAATGCGGGGAAAAACCTTTTTAAGGTAACTGCCTTAACCTCCTTGTTACCCACTAAAACCTCACGTTTTCTTCTGGACACTGCATCCAAGAGCTGAGATACACATTCCTCAACAGGCATACCTGTTTCCTGATTGTGGTCCATTTCTCCGTGTTTTTGTCCTCTAGAATCTAGGGCATTCGTCGAAATGGGTGTATTTATTTTGCCCGGGCAAGCGATTGTGACCGAAACCCCATGCTTCTCCTCCTCTAGGGCAAGAGATTCATAATAGCCGTGTAGTGCATGCTTGGATGCACTGTAGCTTGACCTCAAATAGAAACCGAACTTTCCAGCAATACTACTGATTACCAAAACCTGTCCGTGACTAGCTCGTAATTTTGGTAAAACCCTTTTCATTAAGAATACATTGCCAAAAAAATTCACTTCCATAATTCGCCTAACAACCTCCTCTGAGGAATCAGCTGCAGTTGCCCTTTGACTTATACCACCATTTTGTATGAGTAAATCAATCCGATCATAACGAGCTTCAACTCTCTGCATTAAACCTTCAAATTCATTAGGTTTGGCCAAATCCATAGGAAGAACCGTGTGTTCCTCCTTGAAGGGTAAACTTTCTTTTAAATCTCGCAAGAGATTTTCTTTTCTCGAAGAAAGAATAAGCTTTGCACCAAGCTTGGCAAGCTGAATACTAAGCTCTTTGCCTATACCAGAACTTGCACCTGTAATCCATACTATTTTACCTTGAAAATGATTTGTTTTAGACATGAAACAAAGATACAAAACAAATAAATGTTGGTTCATTTGATAATCCTTACATTTATAGGCGTAATTATGACGAGCAAAGAAGAAATACAAAAACATTTTGATGAAGCGACTGAGGTTTTAAAGACATTCAATAATTCAGATAATATGAATGCCATTCATCGTGCACTAGTTGTGATGGTTGAGGCTTTAAGAAATGGAAATAAAATAATTAGCTGCGGGAATGGCGGATCAATGAGTGATGCCATGCACTTTGCCGAGGAGCTAAGCGGGCGATTCAGAAATGAACGCAAAGCATTAGCCGCACTATCCATTTCCGATCCTACACACATATCTTGCGTGGCAAACGATTATGGATACGAGTATGTCTTTTCTAGATATATTGAGGCTTTAGGTCGGCAAGGAGATGTATTGTTAGGTATTTCTACCTCTGGCAATTCAAACAATGTCATTAACGCGGTAAGGGCTGCAAATGAAAAAGAAATGAAAACGGTAGCACTTACTGGTAAAACAGGGGGAATAATTTCAAATATTGCAGATATTGAAATACGTGCTCCCTTTAGTGAATTTGCCGACCGTGCGCAAGAAATTCACATCAAGGTAATTCATGCACTGATCGACGGTATTGAGAAAGAGCTTAAGGTTTCTTAGCTGAACGTTCCAATTTAATGGCCTCCATCTCTTCTTTAGAGTACCTTCTAATCCGAATATTCAAAAATCCATAGAACAAGGTCATGATTGGACTTATTAAATTAAAAAAGCAAAACATCCAATAACTACCTGTTGCTACCCCGAGGACACCAGCATGATAAGCCCCACAAGTATTCCAAGGTATTAGCGGGGATGTAACAGTGCCAGAATCCTCTAAAGTTCTACTTAAATTCTCTGGACATAAACCATTGTCCTCAAACTCTTTAGAAAACATTCTTCCCGGAACCACAATGGCTAGGTATTGGTCAGATGTCGTCGCATTAAAGAAGATACATGTACCTGCTGTTTTGGCAATTAGTGAACCTGCAGATTCGCGGGCATTGATAAAACTAGACGTGATTTTCTTAAGCATTCCGGTTACCTCCATTGCACCGCCGAAACACATGGAACAAATCACCAACCAAATTGTATTCAGCATCCCACTCATACCTCCCGTAGATAATAGTTCGTTCATTGCAACATTTCCCGTTTCAATATTTGATGCTCCCGCGATGGTATTAAAAAAAGTCATGTAAGAAGAAATAAAATAGTCATCCGTAATTCCTGAAAGTTGGTTTACAATGGATGGCTGTGCAACAATTGCAGCAATGCCTCCAGCCAAGGTCCCAAAAAATAGAGCCGGTAATGCATCCCATTTCATAATAATTAAACCGATTACCACGGCAGGCACAAGGAATAGCCATGGAGAAATATTGAAAGTTTGATCTAGAGTTTGTTGCATCGACTCTATTCCTGCGAGATCCGTTTTTGAATCTAGTGATAAACCGATAAACAAAAAGATTACAAGAGAAATCATCAGGGTTGGTATGGTGGTATACATCATGTACCTAATGTGTGTAAATAGGTCTGTCCCAGCCATTGCAGGCGCTAGATTCGTCGTATCTGACAATGGAGACATTTTATCCCCGAAATAGGCACCAGAGATAATCGCTCCTGCAATCATACCCTCACTAATTCCCATAACACTACCAATCCCTAAAAGTGCAATACCTACCGTGGCTATGGTGCTCCATGAGCTGCCTGTGGCTAGTGCTACAATAGCGCAAATCAAACTTGTAGCTACAAGAAAAAAGCTTGGACTCAAAATATCAAGACCGTAGTATATCATTGTCGGTACTACCCCCGAAATCATCCAGGTTCCACTCAATGCGCCAATAATCAATAAAATCAATACAGCACCCAACGAGGATTTAATGCTATTGATCATTCCCGCTTGAATTACTTTCCATGAAAACCCTTGCACCATTCCTATACCCGCAGCAATGACTGCTCCAAACAATAGGGCAATCTGATTTGGTCCTCCTGTTGCATCATCACTAAAAACATAAACATTAAAGGACAGTAAAGAAATTAAAACAACAATGGGAATGAATGATTCTACAAACTTTGGCGACCTCGTTTTTTCTATCATACATGAATAGTTTTGACTAAAAATACACATAATAATTCAGCGACTTGTGAACCGCATTAGCCCCCATCTGTTATTTTTGTTATATGAAGGATGCGGTTGTAATAAAAGGCGCGAGAGTCCACAATTTAAAAAATATAGACATAGAAATTCCACATGGATCATTTACGGTGATTACTGGCGTTTCTGGCTCTGGAAAAACCTCGCTGGCATTTGATACCCTTTTTGCTGAAGGGCAGAGAAGATTCATTGAAAGCATGTCTTCTTATGCACGACAATTTCTGGGCAAACTAGATAAACCTGATATGGATTCAATGAAAGGAATTGCACCTTGCATCGCCATACAACAAAAAGTAAGCACCAACAACCCGAGGTCTACAATTGGTACAACAACAGAGATATACGATTATCTAAAATTACTCTATGCACGTATTGGTACCACCATCGACCCAACGACCAACGAACCTGTAGTGAAACAAACTACTAGCGATGTTATTTCCTTCTTAAAAACGAAAAAAAAGACCCAAAAAATAGCGATTTTATCACCTATAAAAAATATCGATATAAATATTATACAAAATTATGAAAAAGAAGGATTTAAAAGAGTTTATATAAATAATAAGTTTAAGTTATTATCCGAATATAAACCGAAGAAAAATGAAAGTCCATATCTGGTAATTGACCGCATTGTTTGTGACTTTTCAGAGGAAAGTAATTTAGGACGTTTTGCAGACTCAATAGACATGGCCTTCGACGAAGGTGATGGTTACTGCGTTTTACTCAATCCAGATTCAAATGAGCTCAAAACTTTCTCTAAAAAATTTGAATCGAATGGTATTGCTTTTCAGGAACCGAGCGTACATTTCTTCGCGTTCAATAACCCTTTCGGTGCCTGTAAAACGTGTGAGGGTTATGGTAAAGTATTGGGAATAGATGAAAAACTCGTTATTCCGGACACCTCGCATAGTGTTTACGAGGGAGCTATTGCTCCCTGGCGAGGAGAAGTCATGGGCAAGTACCTGAATAAACTAATATACAGTGCAGATGAATTTAACTTTCCCATTCATCGCCCAATTGAAGACTTAACGAAAGAACAATATGATTTACTGTGGAGCGGGAATAAGCATTTTATGGGTCTCAACCGATTCTTCAAATATTTGGAAAGCAAGACCTATAAAATACAGTATAGAGTGATGCTCTCACGATATAGAGGAAGAACAGACTGCAATGAGTGTAAAGGAACCCGACTTAGAGGAGATGCAAGTTATGTTAAAATCAACGGTAAATCCATACAGGATCTAGTACTAATGCCCGTCAACCGCTGCCTCGAATTCTTTCAGAGTCTTGAGGGCCAATTTGATGACAGTAGCGTTACAAAAAGAATTCTCCCTGAAATAATTAATAGACTCAGTTATTTATGCGATGTTGGCCTAAATTACCTAACCCTGAATCGACAATCGAATACGCTTTCTGGTGGTGAATCACAACGAATTCATCTAGCAACTGCTTTGGGTAGCTCACTTGTGGGTTCGATATACATCCTAGATGAACCATCTATAGGACTTCATCCTAAAGACACCAAAAACCTCATAGGCGTCCTTAAAAAGCTTCAGAAGCTCGGAAATACTATTGTCGTCGTAGAGCATGAAGAAGAAATTATGCGTGCTGCAGATCGAATTATTGATATCGGGCCTAAAGCGGGTACATTTGGTGGCGAAATCGTTTTTAATGGTTCGTTTGAGCAAATTTACAAGTCCATTCATAGTTTAACGGGAGCTTATTTAAAAGGTACGCGAGAAATCATTCCCCAAAAAAGAAGGAGAAAATCTAAACAAAAGATCACCATAACAGGTGCACGCCAATTCAATTTAAAAAATATCAATGTTAACATTCCACTCAATTGTTTGACGTGTGTAACTGGTGTATCAGGCTCGGGAAAGTCATCCTTAATAGGAGATGTACTTTATCCTGCTCTTCGAAAAAAGAAAGGAATTAGTAACGATTCACAAGGAGATTATAAATCATTAACAGGTAATCTAGATGCGATTCAAAATATAGAATACATTGATCAAAATCCAATTGGGAAATCTTCCAGAAGCAATCCTGTTACCTATGTAAAAGCTTTTGATGAAATAAGAGAGCTGTTTTCTAAACAAAAGATTTCAAAAGCCAGAAATTACAAACCAGGATTTTTCTCTTTTAATGTAAAAGGTGGAAGATGTGAGGACTGTGAGGGCGAAGGAACAATTACTGTAGGTATGCAATTTATGGCTGACGTACATCTCGAATGCGAAACATGCAGAGGAAAACGCTACAAAAAAGAAACACTAGACGTACTTTACCGTGAAAAATCAATTCACGATATTCTTGAGCTTAGCTTAGATGATGCCCTAACTTTTTTTGACGAAAAACCAGAACGTCTTGAAAAGAAAATCATACAAAAGATTCAACCACTTGTAGATGTAGGATTGGGCTATCTCAAGTTAGGGCAAGCTTCAAGTACAATGAGTGGTGGTGAGGCCCAGCGGATTAAACTCGCCTCATTTTTAGCAAAAGGAAAAAAACTCGGTTCAACACTTTTTATATTTGACGAACCAACCACTGGACTTCATTTTTTCGATATTGAGAAGCTTATCATTGCCTTTAATGCACTAATCAATTTAGGTCACAGTATTATTGTCATAGAGCACAACACAGAGATTATTAAATGTGCAGATCATATAATTGACCTCGGACCAGAAGGAGGAGAAAACGGAGGCAATTTATTGTTTGCAGGCTCTCCAGAAGAATTATTGAAAGAAAAAAAGAATGATACAGCGCTATTTTTGAAGAAAGCCTTAACACGTTAAATCGATTACAATGTTTAATTTAGAGGGCCATGAGCACGAAAATTACCATAGCCATTGATGGGTATTCCGCCTGTGGCAAAAGCACCTTAGCCAAAGCCTTGGCGAAAGCACTTGACTATTCATTTATTGATTCAGGGGCAATGTATCGAGGAGCAGCCTTATTTTTTTATCGACAAGGCCATGTATCTGAAGAAATGATGGATATCGAAGCCATTGAGCGGGCTATTCCAAATCTCGATTTGTCTTTTAAAATCCAAAATACAAAGAACTGTCTGTATTTAAATAATGAAAATATAGAGAATGAAATAAGACAGGTATATGTCGTAAATATTGTTTCAAAAGTAGCTACGATAAAAAAAGTAAGGACAGCACTCGTTAAACAGCAACAGAGGATGGGAGAAAATGGAGGAATTGTCATGGATGGACGTGATATAGGATCCGTTGTATTCCCGAATGCACAGCTCAAAATATTTGTGACAGCTAGCCCCGAAATACGTGCACAAAGAAGGTTTACCGAACTACGACAAAAAGGCATTCCACAATCACTTGAAGAGGTACAACTAAATTTAACAAAAAGAGACCACATTGACTCGACGCGAGAGGAAAGCCCACTTGTTCAGGTCCAGGATGCCATTGTTCTTGACAATAGTAAACTAACAAAAGAAGAACAACTTGAATGGGCGCTCGAAAAGGCAAGAAAAATCATAAGCTCAATGCATTAGAGCTGACCGCTTAATTTAAAATAACGTTCTAAAATTTTAATAGATAATAAATCCTCTAGGTCTTGGTTTTGAAATCTAGCTACATGCCGATGTGCATTTGAAATAATTTCTTCTGCCTCGCGTATTTGGGTCGAATAATAATCAATTTTTTCCCCCAAATCACTAAAATCAGACCTTATCTCCACATAATGCACCCCAGGCTCTAAGAGACCTTCCATGAACCATGTCTCATACCTTGGCCTAGGCATAAAACAAATAGAATTTGAGGACATAACCCACTTAAGATTGGTTGATACATCATTTCCCTCAGGACAAAATATAAACTTATAATCTAGCTGAGCTTGTTTGGACATAAATTGCTTTTGCCATGGAACATTCTCCTTAGGAAGATTGGTCTGTCCAACATTACATTTTGGATGATCATAAAACTGCTTAACGAACTCTTTCCGCAGCTTTTGATAGGCCCCACCACGCCAAACCAATCTATTCTGCTTTTCAGAAAAAGATTTTGAATCATTCACCCAGTTAAAATGTCTTTTTTTATTCAGCTTAAAAAGAACAGAATTTTCATTAGAATTACCGATCATACGGGCTTTAATTATGGTAGGGATATCCCTAGCATCTGTATTGTCTCCAAAATGATACATGAAAGATGCTTCTCTAGGGAAATAATGCAAGAAATCCTTCAAATCAAGATAATATTCACTTCCCTTTGTGCGTCGAAACGTATCTATTGACTGTGCGCGCGCCCCTAGCTTAAATGGCTCTTTTAATTTAATATAGTAACTGATTCTTGCATGCAATTCTTGTGAGATACATTGCTTCTCAAACTCCATGAGCCGTTTGTATTTCCTATCAAAAAAAGACTGAGGAAGTAAGTTGTATCCAAAGCGCTTGATATAATAGAATGGTTTAAAAGACATATCTATGCCAAATATGTATTGAATATTTTCCTTATTGCGTATGACATGAGCACGTCCGACAAATATAAGTAATCATCCGGCTGATTTGGTGGACTCCCGCCATTTCATCGAATCAATGAATTTACAAATTGAATTTTACTTGATAAGCGTAATATGTCCTGTAAGCTGATAGG
>CAJWAO010000064.1 GCA_913020765.1 uncultured Flavobacteriales bacterium
AAGTGGGTCGCTTTTTCATACGTGGTATAGCTATCTAGGTCGTCCATGTATACCTTTTTTCCCTCTTTAATTAAACTTTTAAAGAAGGATTTTGCCAACATTTCAGTGCCTCCGGTTTGCGAACCGTGAAGAAATATATATTCTGCTTCGTCTTTTGACCAGCTTTTTTGATTTTTATTGGATGTGTCCTTGCCCTTTTCCTTGCCCTTATTGAATAATCTACCAAACATATTATGGGTTAAATTTTAAATAATTTTCGGGTCACAAATTGACTAATGTATCGTTATCAAAAGTAAGTAAAAATTAATTTCACTCTACACGTACTTAACAGTTTTCACTCTCAAGATGTTTACAAATTGATAAATATTTTGGTTTTTTCTAGGCCTCCAATTTTTTAAGCTTAACTCAAAGCGTTTAGAATCATAAAAAGATTACGAAGTAGCCGCTTATTTTTGTTTTGTCATTTCAAAATAATGCCACAATACGTATATTTGAAATACACATCACCAAGACTAAAAAACGGATTTATATGATTTCTTCAATGCTCACCTTTCTACCTTTTTTAACCCTCATTTTGGTTTTTTTTATTCTTGTTCAAATCCGTACCACTAAATCAACTTCGGGTGTAAAACAAATTCAGGAGCTAGTTAGCAACGAGTTTCGCGAAAACCGAAAGGAACTGTCAGGTATGTTAAAAGATAATCGAGAGGAGCTATCTCTCGGAATAGAAAAACTTACAGAGAAATTAAATGAGAAGTTTACGGCACTTGGTGAAACCCTCAAAGTAAATGCAAAAGATGATCGAGAGGCCATGACCAATGCCTTGAAAGAGTTTAAGGACTCTTTTGCGCAAAGCGTAAAAGATTTTAATGAGCTCCAAAAGCAGAAGTTCAATGACATGGAGCTTAAGCAAGACAAACTCGTAGATTCTACAAATGAACGTTTGGAAAAAATGCGCGAAACTGTAGATGAAAAGCTTCACAAAACATTGGAAGAGCGCCTTGGTCAATCCTTTAAAATTGTAAGTGAAAGATTAGAGGCAGTTCAAAAAGGCTTAGGAGAAATGCAAAACTTAGCGAGTGGGGTGGGGGATCTTAAAAAGGTGCTCAGCAATGTTAAAACGCGAGGTGTCCTTGGAGAAATTCAGCTAGGAAATATTTTGGAACAAATATTGGCTCCTGAACAATATGATCAAAATGTGAAAACGAAGTCCGGTTCTGATGCCCATGTTGAATTTGCCATCAAGCTCCCTGGTAATAAGGCATCTGGAAAAGAAATATACTTGCCAATAGATGCAAAGTTCCCACAGGAAGACTTTGTTCGTCTACAGGCGGCTTATGACGGTGGCGATGTTTCAGTTATTGAAGCGGCAAATCGTGATCTTATGCGTTCTATTAAAGCTTTTGCAAAGGATATTAAGGAAAAATACCTGGACCCACCAAATACAACAGATTTCGGTATTATGTTTCTTCCAATAGAAGGACTTTTCGCGGAGGTCGCGCGTCAACCTGACATGATTGCTCTGTTGCAAAGAGAATACAAAATCATTGTGACGGGTCCTACAACCTTAGCAGCGATGCTCAACAGCCTTCAAATGGGCTTCAAAACTCTTGCTATACAGAAAAGGACGAGTGAGGTCTGGAATGTTCTTGGAGCCGTAAAAACTGAATTTGGGAAGTTTGGCGGTGTTTTGGCAAAAGCACAGAAGAAAATAAATGAGGCAAACAATGAAATTGATAACCTTGTTGGCACGAGAACACGCATGATGCTCTCGAAGCTCAAAAAAGTAGAAGAGCTCCCATCTGTAGATTCTGATAAATTGATAGATGATGGTATGAATGATACGATTGAGTATGAGAACGAAGCATAGAAAATAAATGAACCCAGAGGAAAAGACATACACTTTAACCCAGCTCCATGTTTCGATTGAAAATTGGGTCAGGAAAACCTTTTCAATAAAGCAAATCTGGATTACTTGTGAAATTGCCAAGGTAAACGAAAAGAATGGGCATTATTATCTCGAGCTCGTGGACTCTCAAGACGGTCATCGAACTGCCCAAGCGAAAGGTGTGATTTGGCGAACGAGCTTCGATTCAATTGAAAAACAACTCGCTCGTTTTGACCTAAGAACAAGTGATGTATTAAAAGAAGGTCTTGAAATAAAATGCTTAGTGACGGTTAATTTTCACAAAGTATATGGAATGAGCCTTGTGATAAGTCAGATTGATCCAGCCACATTACTGGGTGATATTGAAAAACAAAAAGCGGAAACACGATTGCGTCTCGAAAAGGAAGGTTTGTACCACCTCCAGAAAGCGCTTTACTTTGGACCGATAAATAAACGAATTGCGATAATAGGCTCTCCAGGGACTTCCGGTTTTGAGGATTTTATCAATGAGCTCGAACGTAATGACATTTATACAAATTTTAAGCTAAAGATTTTTGCTGTAGGTGTCCAGTCTAGTGAGGCAGTTGATGAAATAACGAATGCCATAAAGGAGGCAAATTTATATGATGTGGACGCTATAGCTATTGTTCGTGGTGGAGGCTCTAAAATGGATCTTCATATCTTTAATAGCTATTCTATTTGCTCGGCTGTTGCTGCTTCTAAAATCCCAATAGTTACAGGTATTGGACATGAGTCAGACGATTCTCTAATTGATGAAGTTGCACATACGCGAATGAAGACTCCGACAGCTGCGGCGAAGCTTTTTTACATGAATATTGGTGTGTTTTCATCTAGTCTTTCAAATACTAGTAAGCACATACAGCTACAAATCAGAGAGTTGCTTTCACAATCCTCAGGTGAGCTTCAGTTTTATTCGGGAATATTATATGAGCGAGTAGATGAGATTCTTCAAATAAATGAATCGCTCTTGAATAGACAAGTGGGTGGTATTCAATATGAATTTAAAACTTATCTTACAGATACTAAAGAAAGCTTAAACGAATCACTTCGTTCGCTACAGTATTTCGTCTTTTCCGGTATCCAAATAGAGCTTTCGCAGCTTGATGCCATCAAAACTTTAATGGGAAGAACCGTCGAAACTTTAATTAAAGATATCTCATCGAAAGAGTTGCGGCAGATCAATGAATTACTTTTTATTCGCGTTCAATTTGTTTTGAACGCCTCTCAAGACTATTTGGATTTTTGTTTGCAAAAACTAGGTTTAGTTGATCCATATGAGTTATTTAAAAAGGGATATACGATATCAACGATTGGTGGTAAGGATATTAACCAAATAAAAGAGGACCTCCTACAAAAGGAAATGATAACCCATTCGAGTGGATATGATGTCCGAAGTACAATAAATGAAATAATTAGAACAAATGACAAAACAAGAAATTAAAAATCTTAAATACGATGAGGCCCTTGAAATGCTCAAAGAGATATCGTTAAAGCTGGAAAATAAAGAAGTGTCTATAGATGATTTGACGGATCAAGTGAAGCTTGCAAATCAACTTGCCGAGCATTGCAAAAGTAAATTGAAAGCAACAGAGGATGAGATAAAGAAAATTATTCAAATAGAAACGCCAGAATAATAATGAATGTAAGCTACTCTATAAAGAGCGCTTTTCCATTGATGATTCTTTTATTTGATTTGTTTTCAAGAGTAAAATAATACAGTCCTGAGGCGACCATTGTGCTGTCTAGTAAAAATTTATTGCTATTTGTTTCATGGAGATATACGATGCTTCCAAAGTCATCAAATATTTTTAATTCGAAATTATGATTATTTGAATTGTTAAAATATAACGCTGAACTATTCCTAACTGGGTGTGGTTTTAAAAGATAGCTGCCTACGGGAATCAATAAAACTTCAATACCCAGCACATTTGAAAATTCTTGCCCTAGTAAAAGTTTGTAATAATTGACCTTGTTCGGTATTGGGGTTTCATCTGTAAAAGTATAGGTAACAGCGCTTGACAAATCACCACAAACTCCTTGTATATCCTCAATAAGCTCAAAATTAACACTATCCTCATTTGAACTCCGATAGATTTGAATTCCATTACAAACATTTCCAGATTTAATGGTCCATGCCAAAAGGACTTTGCCTTGATTCAAGTCTATAGCGAAATCATCAAGAATACTTTGGCTTAAAAATAAACCACAGGTCATTGTGATAAACAGGGTCAATATTTGCTTCGTGTAAGTATGCATTAGAATTATTTCTAAATTACCATAGATTATATGGAATACAAAAAGAAGTTAAAATAAATCGTAATCAAATATGAATCGACGAAATTTTATAAAAAACACTACGGTTTTAGGTGCTGGGGCATTAATATTACCGAATTCAATATTTTCCCGCTCGACAATGTTGAGAAAAAAAGTACGTCTAGGTTTTATTGGTGTTGGTTTTCGTGGTCAAAATCATTTGAATGAGATGGTTAAACGTAATGACGTTGAAATTGTCGCTCTTGCAGATCCAGATAAACGAATGATGGCGTCAGCTTTAGAAATAATACATACCTCGACTAACGGTACATGTGAAACATACGTTGCTGGTGATTATGGATACAGAAAACTCTTGGCGCGGAAGGATATTGATGCTGTCTTTGTATCTTCTCCATGGAGTTGGCACTACCGACACGGAACTGAGGCAATGCAGGCAGGTAAGATCGTCGCAATGGAAGTTTGTGGCGCTATGTCATTAGAGGAATGTTACGGATACGTTAAAACTTATGAGGAGACCAAAGTTCCTATCATGATTATGGAAAATGTCTGCTACCGACGGGATGTGATGGCCATATTAAATATGGTGAAAAAGGGACTTTTCGGTGAACTGATTCACGGGCAGGGAGGCTACGAACACGACCTGCGCGGAGTGCTGTTTAATGATGGTGAAACAGCCTATAACTCTGGGGTTGAATATGGTGAGAGGGGATTCAGCGAGGCCAAATGGCGAACCGAGCACTACATTCAGAGAAATGGTGAATTATATCCTACTCATGGTATTGGCCCATTAGCGAATATGTTTGGACTCAATCGAGGAAATCGTATGATGTATCTCCAATCCATGTCAAGTAAGTCATTAGGGCTCCACAAATATATTTTAGAGCATGAGAAGGGTGGTGAGCTTCATCCCAATGCAAGTATTTCATTTAGCCAAGGTGATATTGTAACCACACAAATAAAATGTGCCAATGGGGAAACCCTAATGCTTACGCATGACACCTCTCTACAGCGCCCATATAATCTTGGTTTCAGGATTCAAGGAACAGAAGGAATATGGCAAGATTTTGGCTGGGGTAATAATGAACAGGGTTTGATCTATTTTGAGAAGAAAATGGACCATGATCACAGATGGAGAAACACCAAGGAATGGCTCGAAAAGTATGACCATCCTTTGTGGAAAAGACATGCAAGATCAGCAGAAAAATCTGGTCATGGGGGTATGGATTACTTTGTTGATAATGCATTTATAGAATGTATAAAAAATGACATTGAATTCCCCTTGGATGTTTATGACCTTGCCTCTTGGTATTCCATAACGCCACTCAGTGAAAAATCAATACGAGAGGGCGGCGCTCCTCAGAATATACCTGATTTTACAAATGGTCAATGGCGCCAAAGATCGAATTTGTTTGGTAACTCTAATAAATTTTGATGTGTCAACGCTATTGATTCTTGCTGGTGGTTTAGGTAGTAGGTATAGAGGAGGCAAACAAACATCTGCTGTAGGTCCGAATGGCGAATACATTATGGAATATGCCATATATGATGCAGTCAATAACGGTTTTGATACAATTATCGTACTCTCGTCTGCAGCATTGATTCCCGGTCTGAAGCAAAAGTTCGCTTACCTTTATGGTTATGTATCATTACATTTCGTTGATCAATATGAACACGATTTAAATTATCCAAATTATCGCAAAAAACCATGGGGCACTGCCCATGCTGTATGGGCTTGTAGAAAAGAAATTAAAGGACAATTTTTAGTTTTAAATGCAGATGATTTTTACGGTGATGAAACTTTTAAAATCGCGCGTAATATTTTTAAAGAATCAAAAGCGCCTCAGTTTGGTCTAATTACTTTTTTTCTCAAAAATACTTTGCCTTCGAGCGGTGGAGTCTCAAGAGGACTTTGTGAAATAAATCAAAACCGCCTGGTATCAGTTTTTGAACATACCAATATCATTTCGTTTCAAAATAAAATAACATCAAATGAATCCATTACCAGCTTAGATCAAGATGCACAGGTTTCAATGAATTGCTGGATCCTCCATTCGAATATATTTTTTGATTTAGGTAGCTATTTTAAACAATTTCACTCTAAATTTTCAAAAGATACCCTTGTAGAGTGTGGGTTACCAAGTTTTATACAATCGCAAATTCAAAATGGTCAGCAATATGAAGTTTACAGAAATGAATCAAAGTGGTTTGGCCTCACACATCCAAATGATTTCGAGTGGTGTAAGCAAGAATTAAAACGAAGGGTAGAGGAGGGGAGGTATCCAAAAATATTATTGAATAACTATGAATAGTCGGCAACAAATTGCATCCGCATTTCTGAACAACTTAGGTACCTCTGCGAGGGCAATTGAAAAAATAAATAAGGGATTAATTAATACCACATTTAAGGTTGAAGATGAAAGAAACAACTTTTACATTTTACAACAAATAAATACAAAAGTATTTAAGAAACCATTTGACCTTTCTCACAATGTATTAAGATTAAAAAAGTATAGTGAATTGAACAATATAGAATTGCTTTTCCCTGATTATTTAAGTTTTGAAAATAAGCTAATCATTGAACATAATTCAACATTTTGGAGGATGTATCCTTACATTCAAGGAGTAGTTTTTGAGAAATCCGAAAATAGTAAAATGTCCAAATCGGCCGCCATGGCCTTGGGCAGATTTCATACTTTAAGTGAGCACATTTCTATTGGAGCATTCAAAAATCCCATTGAAAATTTTACCAACTTTCAATTTCGGCTCTCAAATCTTCGGAGAGCCCGACAGAAAGGTGTTGGTTCGAGGATAAATCAAACAGAGGGTTTTTATTTTGAGTTAATCAATCACTTAAATATTATTGATGAATATTGTTCCATTGAAGAACAAGTGCCTAAGCGGCTAATTCATGGTGATCCTAAAATATCAAATTTTATATTTGATGCTTCAGGGGAAAGTATTTTGGCGATTATCGATTTAGATACCATATGCCAAGGATCAATTTTGTATGATTTTGGCGATATGGTTCGTTCTTTTTCGAATCGATATAATGAATCGACATTTTTAAAAAACAATACGAAAGTTCTGGACAAAGAGATACTTCAATCACTTGTTGATGGATATATTAGTTCCGCAGGTCGATTTTTAACTAAGCTTGAACATAATTCACTGCTTCTCTCTGCTAAGGCCGTATCCTTGATTCAATGTATTCGCTTTTTTACGGATTATCTATTCGGTGATATTTATTATGAAATAAAGGATAATGATGATAATTTGCTAAGAGCAAAGAATCAATTTCAATTATTTTGCGAACTAAAGGATATCAGTCTGAAATATTAAACGAATTGTTTGGTGCAAAAAAAACCTCCCATTGGGAGGTTTTGAATTTCTTTAAGAAATAGCTTACTCAGCAGCTTCTTCAGCTGCATCTTCAGCTGGAGCTTCTTCAGCAGCAGCATCTTCAGTAGCAGCAGGAGCTTCCTCAGCAGCTTCTTCAGCTGGCGCTTCTTCTTCAGCAGCAGCATCGTCCATTCCTTCTTCTGTAGCAGCCTCTTCTGAAGCGTTACCTGAAGCATCACCACAAGACGTAAATGTAAACGCCGCAGCAACAAATAATAAAGCAAATAACTTTTTCATAATATGTTTTTTAAATAATTCGCAACAAATATAAGTTTTTCTTCTTTTGATATTAACGGTTTAGTGAGCTTAAATACTATTTTTTGCTTTTTTTAACACGCTTTTATCGACAAGCGAATGTTTAAAACGGCTTTTTTATGCGCTTTATTGAATGATAAATTTTTGAGAAGAATAACCACTTATCAGTAGGTACGCTCCTGATGTAAGGCTTTTTAAATCAACAGAAGCCGTTGTTCCGTTTAATAAACCAGTCAAAACCTCCTTTCCGTCCATACTTAATATTTTAAACGAGCTCGTTTTACTATTTGCCCGATGCACTGTTAAATTTTCACGTGCAGGGTTCGGAACGAGGCTGAATTCTTGTAAGATATCTTGTTCATCTGTAGAGGCTGTTGAACCATTAATGTCATATCTTGAAAAAAACTTCCAAATTTCAATATTTGAGCTGATGTCATAATTACCAAAAGCGCCCGGCCAATCATGTCCGCCGTTATATACTTTAAATAGCTCAACCGTGGTTCCATTTGTTCCGCCATCATATACAAAGTGGTCTACCGTTGTTCCATCTCCTGAGTTTATATCCGGTATTGGCGTCTGTGACGGGGTTGTATTGCAGTTATTATAGTTGACCCAATAGTTGAGGACATTATCGATACCTTCGGAAAATAGCCCACCCTCATAAGGTACAGTACCGTCATCAGTACCGTGAATTTGTAGAATAGGAGTAGGGTGGTTCGGACTACAAGATCCAAAAGTCGAAGGGGACATAGAACCTGTGACAGAGGCAATCGCCGCAATTTTATCACTCAGCTGACAAGCCAAAAGATAGCTCATGAATCCACCATTAGACATTCCGGTAGAATATATTCGGTCATTGTTTAGGTTGTAATTGTCGTTGACATAGTCTATCATATCTTCAACGAAGGCCACATCGTCAACGCTACTTGCTCCCCATCCAACGTTCCAATGTGGTGTACCAAATAAATCTTGTGTTCCTTGAGGATGAATTAAAATGAACCCGGCGGTATCGGCAACCGGTCGAAATCCAGTGTAAGAGATATTCGCGCTGGCCGAGCTTCCGTATCCGTGTAGACAAAAAACTAGTGGGGCAGGGGTGTTCTCATTATAAATATTTGGAACATACAAAAAGAAATCACGATCAACGCCACCTGAACTTATCGTGATACTTTGTGTTTGTTGGGCAAGTAAAAGTGTTGAGGTAAAAAAGAGGAGAAGCGTAGAAAGTATTTTCATGATTTACGTTTTTTTATAAAGTTACAATATTCAATTAAAGTGAAGGTTTTGGACATAAAAAAAGAGGTCATTGACCTCTTTTTTTGCTCTTCCTCTTGGGCTCGAACCAAGGACCCTCTGATTAACAGTCAGATGCTCTAACCAACTGAGCTAAGGAAGAATTTTGGATTGCAAATATAAGAGATTTTTTAAACGGAAAAAATGGAATTTAAAAAAAATTAAAATTCCTCTTCATGAATTGAGAAGTCATGGAGTGCGTTTGAGGAAGATTCTCCCGATTCGGAAATATTCATTTCCTCTCTACTCGTGGTACGAAGAATATTGGTCTTGGAAATATTCAAGCGTATTTCTGATCTAACCGTTTGATCATCATGTAAATATCCTTTTGAAAATGGTGTGCCGATGAGATCAACTAAGGTTCCCTTTTTCAGGTAGTCAACTATTTTCATGTTCGCACCATCCTTTTTCCAAATGGTACAGTTGACCCAGGTTGTCTTTGTTTTTAAAACGCCCGTTCTCTTGTCTTTCCAATTTTTATTATGTGCTACTGGAAAATTAATCGCTACGATTCCGTTATCCATACTTCTAATGTCTGCATCCTTACCGATATTACCGATAAGACGCGTCTCAAATACAGTTGCCATGATTTAGAGTTCTAATGTTTAGCTAGAGCAAGTTAAGCATTAATTTGCGTTTAATGGGCCAAAGTTGTAAGTTTTTCTCTAAAAAAATGTAACGATTTATCTCTATTTATTAAAAATAAACGTCTGTTTTATAGCTAGTTAAAGGGTTTACGTGAAAATATGTATAGTAATAACGTGAGACCTAAGAAACCCAGATGAGCTTTGCCAAATCCACTTTTATTCTTATGTTACCCATACTAAGAACAACCTGCTTACCATTCATTTCCTCTACAACAGCGGCTTGTTTCGTTGAGATTATTTTGACTTTCGAGCCAACTTTAATATTCTCTTGACGATAAGATTCGACCTGTTTTTTACTTAACTTTCTCTTTGGTTTTTTCGACTTTTTCTTGACCTCGTTTTTGGTCTTTTGTTGCTTCAGAAAAAGCATAACAGCATCTTGAAGCTCTTTATTTTTATTCTTGCTCCTTGTGTT